>CAKZQV010000152.1 GCA_937141895.1 uncultured Verrucomicrobiota bacterium | reverse complement strand
TCGGTGGGCGGCCGGAAAATGTGGTTGAAAGGGTACGGCAGCAAAGTGATCACGCACGAGCTCGGCCATAATTATGGAGCACGTCATGCTTCATTCTGGGAAGTTTCTGGGAGCGATCCGGTTGATCCATCCGGTACGGGAAGTGAGTATGGCGATTTTACGGATATTATGGGCAGCGGCGGTATACCGGAAGGTCACTTCAGCACATGGCACAAGAAGAACATAAGCTGGTTCGGCAGTGAAAATTGGAGTGCGGTCAACGAATCCGGGAGTTTCAGGGTTTACCGACTGGACCACCATGAAACGATTGGGGATCTGCGCGGGCTGGAAATTGATAAGGGAGACGGCGGCTTTTATTGGGTTGGATATGTTCAGGCGTATAATGACTCGTATGAAAATTTTGCGAACGGCGTGCATCTTGCATGGAAACAAGATGGCGACAATCGCTCCTATTTGATCGATACCACACCGCTTTCCGAAGGCGGAAAGTATGACAGCGGCCTCGCCTTGGGGCGCACCTATTCGGATGCAGATGCCGGGGTCCATATCACGCCGGTGGCAAAAGGAGGAAGTTCTCCGGATGAGTGGGTGGATATTGTTGTTAATGTAGGTGATTTTCCAGGGAATAGCCCTCCCACAGCAGTGCTCCAGGGGCCGACCAACGAGGTGGTCCGCAGTCTGCTGGAATTCACGGTGGTTGCAACAGACTCCGATGGTGATGAGCTGGCCTATGCATGGGATGTGGAGGACGGTTTTGTTAAATCGAACGAGGTGACGTTGTCATATGCCCAGGTAATCGGCGGTACTGTGACCGTCAGCTGTGTTGTTTCTGATATGAAAGGCGGCACGGCGACGGTTTCACAACAAGTCCAGTTTCGGGATGGCTTAGATACCTGGACGAAACGCGATGCGGATACGACAGAAGAGTTAACCGATATTCTGATCCTCGACAACGACATCCTGGTGACCGGTGCGCAGGGGGGGATTTACAGATCTACGAATGCGATTGACTGGAGCCAGGCCGACTTAGGCAGTAATCGGCAGATTTTCAGCCTTATCCATGATGGTGAAAAATATATCGGAGTAGGTGTGGATTACGATTTTAACGGTCCGGGCTGGGAGGCCGCGGTCTTTACATCTGCCGATGGGGAAAACTGGACGCGCCGCTTTGACGGCGGCTCTCAGGGCATAGGTAAACTTTATGATATCGTGATGGGCGGCGGTGTATTGGTTGCCGTTGGTCGAGATGGTGCAGTTATCCGCTCCGTTGACGGCATAAATTGGACGCCTGTTTCTTCCGGATCGAGTGATACGCTTGAAGGCATCGCCTACGGCGAGGGCCGCTTTATTGCCGTCGGCGGTGATCCAACGGTGTTGGTGTCGACAGATGGGACTGCCTGGACCGATCATTCTTCGGGTGTCGACCTCGACAGCTGGAAGGGGCTTGCCGAAATTGAATACTGCAAGGATCGCTTCATGGCCGGCGGTTGGTATGCCGGTATTGTGCAGTCGGATAATCAGGGGATCGACTTCTCTTCCGCAATGACGGGAGGCCGGCAGACCATGACCTCATTCATTCGGGCCTCCGGTGTATATTTCGGAGTTGGAACTGATCGCGATGCCGATCCTTATACCGATGTTAATATGATTTCGCTGGATGGATTGAAATGGATAGAAATTAACATGCCTGCTCAAGACGACCGTCATGCTGTGGCAATGTATAATGACACATTTATCACAGTGGGTAAAAATGGAGCCATCTGGCAGTCGGGCCCGTTATTATTTCCAGATCTAGGGTACGATTTCTGGAAATTTGAACATAGCACGGAGCTGGGATCAGGATCGGATCCTGCTGATGATGCAGACGGCGACGGCAGCCCCAATGTAGTGGAATATGCGTTGGGAAGCAGCGCATTTGACGCGAATGATTTTCCTCATGTTGAATACACATCTGATCCTGCAGGCTATCTCAACCTGTCTGTTAAACGTAAGCAGGAGATCCACGATGTTAACTACACGTTTGAGCGCTCCCCCCGGCTTTCTTTTCCAGACTGGAGCAACGAAGATACGGTTCTGCTGGAAAATTCAGATACGAATCTGACCGCTCGTTCAACGATTCCAATCTCTGAACAGACCAGCGAGTATCTGCGGCT
>CAKZQV010000151.1 GCA_937141895.1 uncultured Verrucomicrobiota bacterium | reverse complement strand
ATCATGCATAATACGAAAGCGTCGTGCACGTTTTGTGCGTTCACCCATCACCTGCCGTCGGGCAATTCCGCGCAGCCATTTGCCGAAATCTTCATCGACCCGAAATTGAGCCTGTTTTTTGAAGGCGACAATAAACACCTCTTGGGCCATATCGTCCACCCACGTCTCATCGGTGCCCAGCGCGCGAATAAAGGCCCTCAATCCCGCCTGATGCTCGCGCACCAGCTGATCAAAATTTAATGAGGTATTGTGCTTCATACATCCATTATTGGTGCATGATCTGAAAACGTGACAGGTTTTCCGGAATTTATTTCCGCTCTTCAGGAAACGCCTTGAAGGTTGAGGCCTGTAGAATACGGAAATCGTTGGTGACGAGAATGTCGCCCTCAACCAGCAACGGGGTGGGGCCGTTGCAGAAATAGTCGAGATTCATATCTTGTTCAGAATTTTCCTGCAACAAAATGACGCGTTGCTTATTTCCATCGCCGCGATAGCGGATAGCCCGGTGGTGCTGGGTGCTCAGTTGGAGCGTGCAGCACAGGCAAACCCCTTCTCCATGAACGGTCAGGTGGAGATTCTCGGGCTCGTCCACGGCGGGCCGTGCGAGGGCTTCTTTTTTTGAATCGGCCATCATCTGGAGCACGAGACCGAAAATCATGAAGAGCGCGCCAATGGCCGCCACCGTAAAGATCGGCCGCAGAAACGGGTTTTTGCGCTGCTTGAGTTCCTTCGTAATCGAAAGCTCAAAGTCGCCGCTGCTCTTCTGGTGTTTGTTTTCGCCCATTCGGAACGGTCTCCAAAATTGAAGTGTGCATATTGTAGAGCGTTTGGCCGGACGGCAAGAACATCATGCGCAGTAACAAATAAGTTCACGATCGTGAACTTATTTGTTATTCGAAGGTTGTGGTGTGCACATAACGAGTGCAGTCCTGATCGGTCTCAAAAGATTGTATAGCGGATTCTGGAAACTGTTCATCTATGTGGAACGCAGTACATACAGGTGATCAGTCCCACCATTGGGTGAAGGTCATCGGATAGATAAACACAGCGTCTTCGTCGTGGCGGGCCCAGGGCGTAAAGTCGGCGTCCATGATCATATCAGCCACTTTCCGGCAAAATGCATCCGATTCGATTTCAGAATCCATGATGGAGACCGCAACCACTTCTCCGGTGTATTCGACCGTTACGCGGACGGTTACCGTGCCCGGGTTGACCGTCGTGCTGGCTTCGTTCATGTTTTTCAGCAACACTTGGCCATTGCAATAGGCCGAATGCATATCCTCTGCAATGTCCCTCTCGGTGCGCGGCCCTTGCACGATCTGCAACCCCGCCACGCTGGAAGGAATCTGTTCTATGGAGGTTCTGGGGTCAAACGGGGGAGTTCGCTTCATTAATTGACAGGCATTCAGGACGACGAGTGCAGTTCCGGCTACCCAAAGGTTCAGTATGGTTCTTAACCGCTTTGGCATTTCTTTTCTCGTTTCCGCATTCCGAAGAAAGGGAAGGCGCATGCGCGCCTTCCCTAGATTACAACCTTGGGAAGTTTTAGTTAAACCAACGGATCATCAGTGCAGCCCATCTGGAGATGTATACCTTGTCATCTTCCAAATCATCCGTAGCCTGGGTGGCCAGAACCGTCACGCTTGGAAGCGGGAACGTTTTTCCGCACTTATGGACCATGTAGTCCTTGCTTATCGGCAGGCTGAAGGAGCCAAGCTTAACAACCGGATTTTCAGGATCGGCGTAGTCGATCTCATAGTTTGTTTTGATCTTGTCTAGGTCCATGAAGTACTGGCGCGTGGTGGTCTTGAGGTTAACACCGATGGCATCGGCGGCCATAGTGGCCAGCTCGGTGTTGTCGATGACGCGGCCGGGGGCATCGCAGCCGTACATCCAAACTGGAACCGTTTCTCCGGTATGGCCATGGGTGGTCCAGCCAATCACTGTGTGGTTCTTGCTGACTACATAGGCCAGAGAATAGCTTAGGCTGGCCCCATAGTTGCGGATTTCCTCAACATCCGTCTCGGTCAGCTCAATGCCCCAGTTTTCTAGCACGCTGGCGACGAGAGCTTCATCGGAACCGTCTGCCATTTTGGCGACAACGCCATTGGCCGACATGGTCATGCCTTTCAGTACGTCAACCAGATCTTCGATGGTAGTTTCAGTATACCCTACTGCGGTGTTGTAGTGGCCGATCTTCATTCCGCCGGTGTTGTGGTCCGGATAGGCCAGAACCGTGGTGTTACCCTGTTCTTTCGCGAAGTCGTTGGCCACGGCAACGGCGTTGTCGAACGCGAGAAAGTCCGTCACCATATAGATCGGGTCGTTGTTATGGCCGGCCCAGTCCACTTGGGAACCTTCAACCATCAGCAAGAATCCCTTTGGGTTCTTGGAGAGAATTTCGATGGCTTTTTCAACCATCTCGGCCAGCGAAGGTTCGTGCTCGGCAAAGTATTGGCGGTCCATATCGGGCTGCATGTGACTGTCGTCGAACAGGCCCCACACCTTGGTTCCGCTGATGTGGTCAAGTTGTTCCTTGCTATCGATGAACTCGTAGCCGCGTTCGGTCAGTACGTCCATCAGGTTTTCTCCGTCTGAACGTTTGCCGCCCCAGGTGGCACCGAAGCTGGTGGTGTAAGTTTCGCCAGCCGGGATCAGGTGGCGTGCACCACCGCCGAATACGACATCGACATTGTTGTAAACCATATGCTCCATGATTTCGTTGTCCTTGCCGCGGTCGTGGATATGGCAGGCAAAGGCGGCCGGAGTGGCGTGGGTCACGCGGCTGGTGGCAACAATGCCGACGGATTTTCCTGCACGCTTGGCGGCTTCGAGGATGCTGGCGACTGGGGCGTATGGCGCGGCTGTCGGTTTGAACCCAGTCAACAGATCTTCGGTACGCGGGCCCACGCCGAGGAAGCGAGCAGTGGTCTTGTGGCCGGTTGCAAAAGCGGTCGCGGCTGCAGCGGAACCCGGAATGACAGAGTTGGCCATGTGGACCTTGACGGTTCCAGGCACCATGTTATCCATTTCAAGATCCGATCCCTTGTACCAGCGAGCAACGGTCTGAACCGTTTCGTCGCAGCCGTCCGGGATCATGACGATTACGTTTTTCGGAGCTTTGTGGTTGTTGTTACATCTCCTTGCGAGGGCTGAACTTGCGCTCAACACTACGCACCCTGCGATGGCGCTACGAATGATCATCGATTTCATTTTATATCTCCCGTAATTATGGTTGGTTAGGTTTAACTACTGTTCGACACATGCACCACCCCGTGCGCCTGTGCATCAATCATCCGGATCTCCCTATGCGGAGCCTCTATCCGGCCAACGCAGGACAAGGTCCTCCCGTGCTGTTAACGCTGAGTGAGGAAAATGCTTATAAACAATAAGTATAATTACGCATTTAAATGCGGGTTCATATTTGAGCCACGATTGGATTTCCAAACCTTGCAGAATGGGCGTACATTCCGCGCTCGATGAAATTTTCCGGAATATATGCGCGGTGGTTTGGCGGCTGGCGCGAGTTGATGCAGGTTGCGTGGCCGTTGATCGTGAATTCGGCTTCGTTTGCTGTGCTCAATTTTAGTGACCGCCTGTTTCTTTCTAATTATGGCGATGCCGAGTTTCGTGCGTCGCTGCCGGCGGGGATTTTATTTTTCACCCTAGTATGTGGTTTTATGGCCTTGGCCGGCTATGTGAGTACGTTTGTGGCGCAGATGTATGGCGCGGGCGATAAGAAAGGCTGCGCTCAGGCAACGGCACAGGGTATTATTTTTTCTCTGCTCTCCATTCCGCTGATCATGTTGCTGACTCCGGTGGGTTTATGGTGTCTGCGCCTCAGCGGTCATGAGCCCGGCGTTCTGGCGATGGAGGAAGAATATTTCCGGATTCTCATGTGGTGCGGCGGTGGCATGACCATGAGCTCGGCGTTGAGCGGTTTCTTTTCGGGGCGTGGAAAAACATCGGTGGTGATGATCACGAACATCGTGGCCAACGGCGTCAATGTGGTGCTGAACTATGTCATGATTTTCGGGATCGGCCCTTTTCCAGAGCTTGGAATTACCGGCGCGGGGTGGGCGACGGTTATTGGCTCGTGGCTTTGTCCACTTATTTTTGCCGTCCTTTATTTTACGGGTGACATCAACCGGGAATTCAGCACCTGGAAAAATCTCCGGTTTAATTCCTGGCTGTTTAAGCGCATGCTGCGCTTCGGTTTTCCATCGGGCGTGCACTGGTTTCTGGATGTGGCGGCGTTCACGGTTTTCGTTCTGTTGGTGGGCCGTTTGGGCGCCATTGCGCATATTGCGAGTAATATTGCGCTGAGCATTAATCTGGTGGCCTTCATGCCGATGATCGGGATGGGCATTGGGGCTTCGATTCTAGTGGGGCAATACCTTGGGCGTAATGACCCCGAAAATGCGGAGCGCATCGGCTGGCTGGCCATGAAAATTGGGATCAGCTATGTGGCCCTGACCGGACTCACGTTTGTTCTGTTTCCGGAATTTTACATCAATATTTTTAACGGCCAGTCTGCGGCCACGGTTTCCTACGATGAGTTACTTTTCATGGTGCGGATTTTGATGGTGATGCTCGCGATCTGGGGTATGGCGGATGCCGTGGCTCTGATTTTGTCCGGCGCTTTAAAAGGGGCCGGGGATACCCACTTTGTCATGTATTTTCAGTCGGCGGTGGCCTGGGGGATTCTGGTGGCGGGTCAGCTGGTCATTGTGGTCTGGCTGGAGCTGAATATCTACATCAGCTGGGCGTGGACGCTGATTTATGTGTTTATTCTCGGGGCCGGATTTTTCCTGCGTTTCCGTTCCGGCAAGTGGAAAACGATCGACTTGCTGGATCGACGGGCAAAACTTCAAGAGCCCGAAATGACCGAGGATCTCGCCACGCGGATGTAAAAAAGGGGCGGCCGAAACCGCCCCTTTGACTTGTATGATTCCGATTACTTTTTGGCTTTAATGATGGCCCAGGTGCCGTCGCCATCCGTTGCCGCGGAGTGCTGGACATTGACGAACAGCGTTTTCGGGTTTTTCCCGAAGTAGATAGGGTATCCTGAATAAAAAAAGGCGTTCCAATCATTGGAGCGCCATCTGCTGGTTGGGCGGGGTGTCCTCACCCCGCCGGCTAGTGTTGCGCGGACAGCTGAGGACAGCTTTTCCTGCCATTTAGAGTCCATAGGCGGATAGGTCGATGCCCAGTGCGGCGGGGTCGAGGCCGAATCCCTTGAGGGTATTCATGTAAAGTCCTGCCTGTTCTTTCAGGCCGCTGAGCTGATTCGTGTAGGTTCCCAGTTTCGTTTTGAGTTCTTTCGCTTTGGCCCCGAACTTTTCGGTGAATTTTAGATCCTTCACCTGTTGCGTATATTCGCTGACTTTGGTCTGCGTCTCTCCAAGGACACTGCTGAACTGGCTGATGTAGGCAGTAAGTTTGACCGGATCCATGGCCGCGATTTTGGTTTTAATGTCATCCATCGGTTTGGCGAGGTCGGTGATGATTTCCTCTTTCGATACCTTAATTTTTGACGCCTCGGTTTTAATTTTTTCGATGGCTTTCGCGGAATACGCTTCGGCCTGTTTGGTGGCGTCATCGATTTGGGCATTCGCTGCGGCTGCGGCATCATTGGCCTTTTGTTCGATGCCGGAGGTGTCGACCGAATAGTTGCCGTCTTTGTCTTTATTCAGAAAGCCGCTGCTGCAGATAAACGCGGCGGCGGTCAGAATGATTCCTATGTTTTTCATGGTTCTCCCTTTCGAGGTTAAGTTCCTGTGACTGGAAAAAAGCATACTCGCCTGGTAGGGCAGGTCACCTTTTCTTTTGTGGATTTTTTGCGAAGGGTGCGCAGATGATCAGGATCAGAGTGCCGGCGAGACCGAGGATAAATCCGGCGTCGTATGATCCGGTCATTTTGAGGATTTGACTAT
>CAKZQV010000150.1 GCA_937141895.1 uncultured Verrucomicrobiota bacterium | reverse complement strand
AGCGAGTTGATGACCGTGGCCAGCATCCCCATGTAGTCGCCCGTGGTTCGATTGGTGCCCGTGCTGGCTCCTGCAAGTCCGCGGAAAATATTTCCACCTCCGACGACCACTGCGATTTCGGCTCCCATTTCGAGCATAGTTTTAAACTGCTCCGCCACTTTGGCCATAATTACGGGGTCGTGATTGAGGCCCTTCTCTTTATTCTGAAGCGCTTCACCGCTGATCTTCAGGAGGATACGTTTATACTTCATAAAAATCCTTTCATGTAACAACGCGAAAAGATTAGAACAATGTGGATGCGGGTGTAAATTTCCAAAGTACGGAATATTCATTCGTCTTTAAATTATGAAGCAGTTTCGAGTGTTGTTGGCCATTCTGATTGCCGTCACCGCGGTGGTGGCTGTTCTGTTTGTTAGCGTCAGGCCAAAGGGGCCTGAACTGCCGAACGTGATCTCGTTGTGGGTCACTCGTTTTGACTACGACAGCGCCGAAGATGTGCGTAAAATCATCCAGAATGTCGGCGAATCGGGTTTTACCGATGTTTTCTTTCAGATTCGTGGAAACGGTACGGTTTTCTACAACAGCAACTTAGAGCCCTGGGCCCATGAACTGTCCGGGCATAAACTTCCAAACCTTGGAAAAGATCCCGGCTGGGATCCGCTACAGCTGGCCATTGAAACCGCCAAACCGTACGGCCTGAGAGTGCACGCCTATATGAATGTGCTGCCCGGCTGGAAAGGGCTAGAAGATCCGCCCTTGGCGACGGGTCAGCTGTGGTCGGCCCATCCCGACTGGTTCATGGTGGATTCGTTGGGCGACAAAATGCTGCCAACGTCTGGGTGGTATGCCTTCATTAATCCGGTCATTCCTGAGGTGCGCCAACATTTGAAGGGCATTGTTCAGGAATTATGCAAATACGACATTGCCGGCATCCATCTCGACTATATTCGCTATCCCCACGATTATCATCTGGTTGCCGGGCAACGTTATCCTGATGCGTCAGAAGAGGAATTGAGACGCCGCGCCGATTTTTCCTATGACTCTGCCTCGCAGTCCGCGCTGTATGAACAATATGGCTGGGATTTGACCAAGGCGCAGATTGAGGACTTTCGGCGCGATTCTGTTACGCGGGTCGTCCGCGATCTTGCCTATACCATGCAGATGGAAAAGCCGGGAAACTGTCTGCTTAGCGCCAGTGTGATGGGCAATCCGGTCGATGGGAGAAAGCATGCCTATCAGGATTCGGGGCTGTGGGTGCGGCAGGGCTTGGTCGATTGGGCGGTACAGATGAATTATGCGACAAAATCATTTAACCGCTATCTGACTCAGATGCAGAAAGCCGCGGGAAAATCCGGGTTTCGCTCGTCGGTTGTGGTTGGCATTTATTGTAAACATGAGTCGGAGCGGATTCTTACTCAGATTAAAACCGTGAAATCTTCCAAAAGCCGGGGGCTAGCCCTTTTTTCCTATGAATATCTTTTTGGGAAAAACCATCAGGTCACAGAAAAGGGCCGGATCATACTTCCTGAAATCCGGCCCTGAACAGTTCCAATAATTGGATGTTTTATTCGGGAATTGCAATATCCTCAAGCGATGCTTCTTTTTTGGTCGGAAGCTCCTCGTCTGCGGGTTCGATTTCGACTTCTTCAGCTTTGTTCCGCTCTCTCAATGTATTGAGCTTATCCATGGCGATCTGCGCTTTTTCCTCTTCGCCGGCCAGCTTGCAGGCAATGGCATATTCACGCCAGGCCATTTCATTATTCGGTGACTGTCTGACGGCGATTTCCAATGATTGGATGGCCTCGTCAAATTCCTTCAGCATGATCTGGCTGCTGCCAAGCCCGATCCATGCGGCGGGCAGAGACGCATGGCTGCGCAGGAGCAGGGCAAAGATGTGTTTAGCTTCTGCCGGTCGATTGAAAGCCAGATAAATTTTACCTGCGCCGATCAGTTCGGCCGGATTACCCATCTTGCTTCCACCATCAAGTGCGGTATACGCGGCATGGGCGGCTTCCAGTTTTTGGAGCCCGGCTTGCTGCAGCTCGGTGTTGTTTAGAATGGATGCAAACTTTTCTTTGTTTTGAAGGATTACGGCGGTGGTTCCATCAAAATAGGCCAGTTTCCAAAGAGGTTTCCGCAACAGTGTGGCTACGCCCTGAGCCGAGGCCGGGGGGAGGGTATTGATGATAAACGCTTCCGGGCGGTATTTCTCGATGAGTGCATCATACGATTTTTGGTTGCCGATCATCGTATTCCGGAGTTCTAACAACAGATCTTCTGTATAGGTTCCGGACCGATAGTCGATGAAACATTTGCGCCCATAATTGAAGGCAAGGTATCCGCCATCCGCGGCAAGGTTGATTGCGGTTTCGGGGAAAGCGGGATCGCTGAAGAGGGCCTCTAGATCATTCGGATAAAGGTTTTCATCAACACCGAGGCCGAATGTAGAAGCGCTGCCGATTTTAACGTACGCCTGATTTCCAATGATTGGAACGATGGAGGCAATGATCAGAATGGCGAGCACCGCACCGGTGGCCGGAGCGAGCAGTTTGGCATTTTTACCGAGCACCGCATTGAGCGAATGGGTGATATATTCGCTGACCGAAGTCAGACTGAGCACAATAAAGGGAAAGGCCATAGCCGCAAACAGCATGGCGGCGGCGGGGGAGGCCCAGACTAGAAAGCCAGAAAAAATTGCAAGCGTGGTCAGAACGACCGGCAGTTTTTTCTTGAGCGTAATCAGCCCGGCGGCGCCCAGAGTCATGGTGAAAAGAATCAGCGGTTTAATGGCGGGAATCTGGAAGTATTCAATAAACAGCGAAGACCAGTAGGCCGGAGCCGGGGACTGGATGTTGGCGATAACCTGACCGTGCATTTTAAGGAAGTAGGGATTGACCACCGTGGAAATCAGCAGAGCAACCGCAAGAATGCCGAGGAACCCTGTTTGTGGAGTTGTATTTTTTTTGCGTGCGCCCGGGCCCTTTGCGTTTTGTGCGGCCTGAGCGGCTGCCAGTGCTGCAATGATGGGGCCATATAAAAATGAGCCGTGCATATTCGTCCAGAGGATCTGCAACGGAATTAATGTGCCAAACAGAATGGCCGTTGAGCGCCGGGTGTTAAGAATAAAAAGGAACAGCGCAATAAACAGCATCATGGTGATGCGCGGCCCGACATCCACCGTTTGGAAAATCAGGTGACCACATATTAATAGGGCAAATCCCTGGGCCAGTCCGCCGCCCCATTTTTTTGAAACCTGAATCAGCAATCCAAAAGCGCCCAGCAGTCCTAGCACATTAAGGATAACCAGCAACGGTGCGCCGCCAATATTCCAAAAAGTATAGGCCAGTTTGTCGTACAGCCAGGTGGTGTTCACCAGGGAGTCGCCCTCAACGAATGAGATTGGAGCATTTTCCTGGCCGAGTGCGAGATGGGTCCATAACTCAGGCGTGCTGATGGTCCGAAGGCCTATGATTGCAATAAAGACGAGGCCCAAAATTATATACAGACCGGATCCACCTAACGACTTTTTACTCATACCATCTCCCTTGTTAAACGTAAAATAAGCTAATGCGAACCGGAATATGAAAGCAAGTTGCGATTTCTTTGAAAATCAGAACAGATCCAGTTGTGAAACATGGGCTTTCAGTTTATGTGGACGCTTCTTGGCAATTTTCGGTTGTCCGGTATCACCAAACTCACCTTCCTCTAGATTCGTCAGGATGTCATTTGCTCGCGCAATGACTTCATCTGGAAGTCCGGCCAGGCGGGCCACCTGAATGCCGTAGCTCTTGTCCGCCGCGCCCGGAACAATTTTGCGCAGGAAGGTAATGGTATCTCCCTTTTCTTTCACCAGCACACTAAAGTTCTGCACGTTGGGCAGGGTGAGGGCCAGGTCCGTCAGCTCGTGGTAGTGCGTGGCAAAAAGCGTCTTGGCTTTCATGGCTTTATTTTTACAAAGGAATTCCGCCACCGACCAGGCAATGCTGATGCCGTCGAACGTAGACGTGCCGCGCCCGATTTCGTCGAGGACAATCAAGCTTTTCGGCGTAGCGTTGTTCAGGATGTTCGCGGTCTCCTGCATTTCGACCATAAAGGTTGAACGACCGCGCGCAAGATCGTCGCTGGCTCCCACGCGGGTGAACACACGGTCAACGATTCCGATCTCGGCCTTCGATGCCGGAACAAAACAACCCATATGCGCCATGATCGTGATCAACGCCACCTGCCGGATGTAGGTGGACTTGCCGGCCATGTTCGGGCCGGTGATAATGATCAGCTGATGCGTTTCTCGGTCCAATTGCGTATCATTCGGCACAAAACGCTCAGCATCGGGCATTTGCTCTACGACGGCGTGGCGCCCGTCTTTAATAGCCAGCCTTCCGTCATCGCTCATGATGGGGCGGCTGTACGTATTCGAAAGCGCACGCTCGGCAAATGTGGCCAGCACATCCACCTGACCAAGGGCCAGGGCATTTTTCTGGATCGTCTCCAGATGCTCTACGACCTGCCGTCTTACTTCATTGAAGATTTCCTGTTCCAGACCCACGGAGCGTTCCTGGGCACCAAAAATTTTGTTTTCGTATTCTTTCAGCTCCGGCGTGATATAGCGCTCCGCATTCACCAGCGTCTGTTTGCGGATATAATCTTCCGGCACTAAGGACGTATTCGCTTTGCTCACTTCAATGTAGTAGCCGAATACTTTGTTATGCCGGACTTTCAGCGTTTTAATACCGGTGCGTTCCATTTCCGAAGCCTGGAAATCGGCCAGCCATTTTCGTCCTTGCGTCGCGGCCGCGCGCAGTTCGTCAAGTTCCGCATGATAACCCTCTCGGATCACACCGCCGTCTTTCATGTTGATCGGCGGTTCGTCCACAATGGCTTCGTTGATCAATCCGACCAAATCGGGCAGGGAGGTGATTTCATCGCCCAACAATTCGAGCAGGGTCCCTTTTCCGTTGAGCAGGGCTTTAACCATCGGCATCTGTTCCAGAGATACGCCCATGGCGCGGACATCGCGCGGATTACCCGAGGTTGAACCAATGCGGGAAATCAGGCGCTCCACGTCTTTAATATCGCCGAGCACATCGCGCAGCGAACGTAAGTAGGTCTGATTACTGACCATCAGATCCACCGCATCATGCCGGGACTGAATCTGCTCCAGATTATTCAACGGTCGCAGTACCCATTCGCGGAGGAGACGGCCGCCCATCGCCGTGCAGGTGGAATCGAGTACATTCAAAAGCGTGGCTTTCAGCGCGGTGCGGTTGGAATTGATCGGCGCGATCAGCTCAAGGTTGGTCGCCGTGGTTTCATCCAGCAGCATATAGTCGGCCGGGTTTTTGACGCGAATGTTCCGGACATGATCCAGGTTACGACGCAGCTCGGTTTTACAATAGTAGAGCACGGCACCGGCCGCACCGAGCCCGGCCGTCATTCCGGAGCACCCAAAACCTTCCAGGGAATGGACATCAAAATGGCGGAGCAGATAATCGTTGGCGGAGGCGGCCTCAAAGGTCCAGTCTTCGCAGGCGGTCAACAGGGTGTTGGTGGCATCGAGTTCCAGGGTTTGGAAACCGTCGTCATTCATTTGCTCTTCGGCGGCAATGCATTCGGCCGGTGCATAGCGGGCAAGGTTGGCCTGCACATTGGAAATATCCTCCGTTTCCTCCATCCAGAATTCGCCGGTCGAAAGATCCAGCATGGCCATGCCGAACCGTTTCTTTTCCTGATAAAGACCCGCGAGAAAATTGTTTTGATTTCCATCCAGCGCCACTTCGTCGAGAATGGTGCCGGGTGTGACAATGCGGGTTACATCGCGTTTTACCACGCCTTTGGCGGTGGCCGGATCTTCCACCTGTTCGCAGATCGCCACCTTGATGCCGGCCTTGACCAGACGTTCCAGATAGCCGGCGGCGGAATGGTAGGGGACACCACACA
>CAKZQV010000149.1 GCA_937141895.1 uncultured Verrucomicrobiota bacterium | reverse complement strand
GAAAGGGAAATGGACGATTCTGCGCCTGGGCTATACGCCTACGGGCGCGAAGAACCGGCCGGGCGTTGTGGGCGGTGTTGGACTGGAATGCGACAAGATGAATCGTAAAGCGGTGGATGCCTTCTGGAAAAACGGCATTGATCCAATCATTCAAAAACTGGGGCCGTTGATCGGCACGGCGGTTACCAAATGCCACGTGGACAGCTATGAGGTAGGCACCGCCAACTGGACGGATGGGTTCGAAGATGAATTTAAACGGCTCCGTGGGTATGATGGCTTGAAATTCCTGCCGGCATTGGCCGGGTATTATGTTGAAAGCGGCGAAATCACCGAACGGTTTTTGTGGGACTTTCGCCGTACGATTGGCGACTTGATGGCCGAGCAGTATTATGGCCGTTTCCGCGAGCTTTCCCATCAGCATGGAATGGTTTTTTCCATGGAGCCGTATTGGGGGCCGTTCGACAATATGCAGGTCGGTGAAAAGGCGGATGTGGTGATGGCCGAATTTTGGAGTGGACACCTGGCCTTTTTTGATTCCCCAAAGTTTGTTGCTTCCATTGCCAAGTTAAATGGAAACCCGATCGCCGAAGCCGAAGCGTTTACGGCCTTTGGGGGATGGAAGCAGCATCCGGCCACCCTGAAAGCGATCGGCGACCGAGCGTGGGCGCAGGGGATTAATCGTTTTGTATTTCACACCTACGTTCACCAGCCCTGGGAGGCGAAGCCGGGATTGACGTTAGGGCCGTTTGGAGTGGATTTTAATCGGCACACCACGTGGTGGGAGCAGGGGAAATCGTTTTTAGATTATATTGCGCGATCCCAATTCTTGCTGCAGCAGGGGCAAACGGTCGCCGATGTGTTGGTCTTCGTCGGCGAATCGTCGCCGAATGATACCTTTCTGGTTCCGGGCATCAACGAGCTTGGATTCAACTATGATCTGATCGGCCATAATAAACTGGCCGGATTAACAGTCGAGGATGGGAAAATCGTTACGCAGGCCGGTGATTCCTATTCGATCCTGGTGCTTCCGGAAACAACCTGGATGCGCCCCGAGACCCTTCGCATACTGGGTGGGCTCGCAAAAGCGGGCGCAACGATTACGGGCCCCAAGCCGATCAAATCGCCTAGCCTTCAGGGTTACCCTAAATGTGACGATCAACTTGCTGAAATGGCAAACGCTTTGTGGGACGCGGGAACCATCAAAGAAACGCCCGTGCTCGAGATGCTAAAACAGGGAGCGCTGCTACCTGACTTTAGGGTAGAGGACGGCGCTGGCGAAAACCTGGATATGATTCATCGCCGGGCAGGTGAAAGCGATATTTACTTTATTGCCAACGCCGAAAAGAACAGCCGGGTGGAAGAGTGCCGTTTTCGGGCTTCCGGCAAGCAACCGGAGTTCTGGGATGCGGAAACCGGTGAAATTACGGATGCGGCCGTTTGGCAGGATCATGGGGATGGAACGACCACCGTTCCAGTTCCGCTCGAATCGGAAGCATCTGTTTTTGTCATCTTTAGAAGCCCCCCTGAATCGCCGGATCATATGGTGAAAACGTCCGCCGAGCTGCATCGGGAGAAACCGACTCCACTTCCTGATCTGAAGATCATCAAGGCGGAGTATGGCACGTTTTTACAAGATGGTCTGATTGATGTTAAAGAAGCGGTTGCGGGCAAGGTTAGGAATGGAAAGCTCAGCGTGGGTGCAACAAGGAACCTCTGCGATTGCGATCCGGCTCCGGGGTATCATAAAGAGCTTCGTGTGGAATATCAGATTGGCGGCGAACGCGCGGTCAAATACGCAAAGGAACGCGAACGGCTCGAAATTGATGCGCAAGGAAAAAGGGAGTTAACCATCTTAAAGGCGGTCTTCGGAAAGTTTGAAATGGGCGTTAAGGGTGTTCCTGCGGTGTATCCCGTACAGGATGTGACGGACAAAATCGCATCGCTGGTAAATGCCGGAAACTATGAAATCGCAGTTGATGATGGATTGGTCGATGGAAAAACCGTTGAGGGCAATCGCAAGGCACTGCACCTGGTTTATTCATCCGGGGTGGAAAAGATTGAGCAGACGGTTGCTAGCGGAAAACCCCTGAGTCTACAACTGCCGCTGCCGGAACCGACCCTGTCTCAGAAGGATGGTTCGGTTAAGTGGAAGACGCCCTATCCGGGAACGCTGACCTGCACGATGGCATCCGGTCGCACAAAAACCGTGGACGTGAAATCGGTTCCTGAACCCATGAGGCTAAAGGGCACCTGGGAGGTGGAATTTCCGCCCAACCTGGGGGCGCCGGAAAAAGAAATCTTCAAAAAGCCGACCTCATGGACCACTTCACCGAATGACGGCATTCGCTATTTTTCCGGAACGGCAACCTATAAGAAGCAGTTCAATCTGCCTGAAGCATGGGTGCAGTCCGGCAACTCCCTGGAATTGGATTTAGGCCGCGTTCATGTGATGGCAGAAGTCATCGTAAACGGGCAACATCTAGGCGTTTTGTGGAAGGCACCATTCCGGATAAATCTGGATGGACATGTAAACGCCGGCACAAATGATCTCGAGGTACGAATTACCAATCTGTGGCCCAACCGTCTGATCGGCGATGAACAACTTCCTGCTGATGTGAAACGGCGCGGCCCGAACGTAAAGCAATGGCCGGATTGGTTGTTAACGGGAACGAAGCGGCCAACGGATCGGATCTCTTTTCCTGGTTACAAACATTGGAATAAGAATGATGAGTTATTCCCTTCCGGATTATTAGGTCCCATTATCATTCGTCCTTATGCCAGCGTTAAGGTGATGGCCGAATAGCAGAGAACAGGATCGGTTTGAAGGTTCGTGCGAATTAACAACTGAAGTGCAACACTAAGCCCGGATTCTTCATGCATGAAAACTTTCAACGACCCATTGTAGGGCTGGAATGGTTGAGCTTGCGAAATCTTCCAGCCGCCATGGCGGGAAGGTATCGTTGCTCAAAAAAGGCTGCGCGTCGCGTGGGTTCCCTCAGATAGATGGATTCCCTTAAAAACAATCATTCCACGCCGAAATGATAGATTCCCGAGCCGACTTCGCATTGCAGCCAGACCTGCTGGCCTTCTTTCACCGGTGTGAGTTTCTTCTGGAGGTTCCGGTGTTCGCTTTCAGAAAGTTCCTTGCCGGGACGGTAGGGGATGTGGAGGGTTGCGG
>CAKZQV010000148.1 GCA_937141895.1 uncultured Verrucomicrobiota bacterium | reverse complement strand
CCGCACTGCAGAACCGCAAAACAATGCGAGCAGCGTTACGATTATCATCGGTCTTTTCATAAACATCATTCTCTCTCCAAAACTATGCGGTTTTCCTGCACCAGCCGAACCGGCCCAAGTAGGCCTGAATTTACATTTTCTTGTAGTTGCGCGATATTGCTAGGTGTGAACGAAAGCGAAGGATGCGCCGACTCGTCAGCCAGTGTTATCGCGGCAATCAAGCATCCCGAGCAAAGAACCTTGCCATTGAGCCGGGGTCTTATCTTCGCCACCAGCACGGGACCAGCGTTACGTAGTTCCAGTCGGCAGGCTGCGTACACAAATGATTTAAGCGGATGGACTTTGTTGAGAAGGATTTGGATGCGCACTGCGCATACTCCTTCTGTGTTGTGTCGTTTTCGTCGACAACACTCTACAGATAAGATGTCCGGTGTGTTAATCATTCATTTACCCACTTATTCGGCGGAAGCCCCCTTTTTAAACTCAATGGAGTCGGGCGTTAGAAGAAGGGTATCGATTCGGCCGTCGGCTGATTTTACATAGAGCTGCATTTTTTCGGGGCCTCCCTTCCACCTGATTTCGGGAAGTTCCTCCAAGGTATCCGCCGCTGCGATCACCGCGATGAAACGTCCGGTGCCGGCGGAATATTCCGCACGGAGTTCCTTGAATATTTTCGCGTACTCAAACGTCCGACCATGACTTTCAAAGGTTTCGCCGGCAAGGTTGGTTTCCGAAATCTCCAACTCTTTCTCCGGATGAATGAATTTTACCATGCACAATGCCCCGCGACGGCTTCCCTTGATATAGGCGGTGTTTTTCCGTTGATCGATGCCGATCTTGTTATTCCGGTCCGTATGCAGCAACCAGGTATACTCCGTTCGTTCGGCATCAGCCCGCTCCAGATCATCCGCAATCACCAGATACGGAATTTGAGCCTTCACGAAAAGGAACTGACGCCGCGCACGCTGCACCTGCAAAGCTTCCGGGAAGGCGTCCGCCGCATTTCCGGTGGTTGCCCAAGCGGAATCAAATACCTGGGTTGATTCGGTCTTTCCGTTTACATCGTATTCGCCCTCGTCAGCCCCCTGCCCTTCGCCATTGATCAGGACGGAATTATGGCAGCGCGTGGAAACGGGGTCATAGCCCGGATCAATGGCGAACCGCTC
>CAKZQV010000147.1 GCA_937141895.1 uncultured Verrucomicrobiota bacterium | reverse complement strand
TGGAACAGTGCTTGGCAGATGTTTTTGGATAAGCCATTTTTCGGCCACGGTCCGCAACGACGGCCACTTTGCTTTTTCCAGAACCCGGAAACCGCCGGGCTCAACATTCAGCTCCAACTCATTTTTTCCCGGAAAATCACGCAGACTGATCACCCCTTTAAGCTTCAGCTTTTCCCCTGTCTCGAAATCGACCTGAGGAGGAACCGAATAAATTCTGACCTCAATCTCGCCCGCGATTTTTTTCCAATGGTTGGAAACCGCGAGTTCCAGACCTCGGAAAGAAAAGGACCGCGAGCCCAGGCCGTCGGAGCCATATGCGAAAAATTCCGGGATACCGGAAACGATCCCCACCAGCTCAACCTGCTGCCCTTTCAGCGCGACTTTTCGGTGGTTGATTGAATCGGCTGGCAAGGAAGGCAGCGCCAGCAGAAACCTCAGCGCGGCAATCAAAGAAACCGTCAAAAATACGGCACCAGCTGAGCCTTTCCTGTTGCAATACATGGCCGCCACAATGAGCGATAGTAGGGCCGAAATAAGAAGGATCGGCGCGGTGACCAGACCGGAGGAGGCCAACAGCATGCCCATGGATGCTGTGATGGCAATTCCGACGATGGGTCGCCGGACGTAGGGCCTGTAGTCCATGCGCTCTCCGTCAGGTTTTGTTCAGCGTTTCGTGATAGAGCATTCTGAGCTTATGTTTAAACGAGGACAACGAATAGTGGTCGGCCATGAGCTGGCGCGCTTCGGTCGAAAGTCCGAGCGAAAACAAAGGCTCCTGCAGCACATGCAGCAGGCCTTCCGCCATAGAGTCCGTATGCAGCAGCACAGGTACACTGTTGGTTTCCGAGAGCATGCCGTCCGTCGCGGCATCCTGCACATGCACCACCGGCGCCTGTGAATTCAAAAGAGTAAAAAGTTCAGGCGAAACATATCGCTTTTCTGCGTCCGGGACAAAAAGAGCCGCCGAGGCAATATCCAGAGCACTTAGGTAGAGTTCCACCTCATCGGGCCCCAGAAAACAGCAGCGTTTCCCAATATCCAGACTGACCGCCATCGGCTCTGCTGCTTCTGCTGAAAGGCCCCGGAAAACAACGGAGACGCCCGGGAGGGTGTCGATCACCTTCCGGGCCGCCATAAGTAATTTGCGAAGGTTGGAATGACTGGCGCCATCCACACAGCAGACCACTAAAAACGAAGCAGGCTCTTCCAACCGTTGATTCAGCTGCGCCGACCCGCTTTCCCTGGAGGGCCAGAGCGATTGCAACGGCACATCCTCCATCAAAACGGGTTCAACGTCGTTATAGACACTCTTCAGATCACTAACCAAAAGTGCCTGCGAAACCATGACGGCGTCGGCTTTACGCAATAACTGCCGCTCTTTAGCCGCATAATGATTAGGAAACCATTTCCAACGTTTGGAAATCGGCTGTGCAAATTTTCCGGTAAAACAGCGTGACGCATCGTAGATGAGTTTGATTTTACGAACCCGGCAGATCTGAACACAAAACGGGGCCGCCGCATCCATTGCATGCACCGCGTCAAATTTCATGGCACTGGCGGCCTTGGCCACGGTCATTCGAATGTGACGGGGCGTTAATTTTTCGTTATGGCCTGCAAGAATCTTCATGTTCGGATGATCTGGAATCAGGATGCGTGAGGCGGCAAGGTAAACCTGATGTCCGGCCTCGGCCAGCGCATACATAGAAGCCACTGGGCGAGCCAGACTCCCCCGTGCCTGCAATTCACCGAATGTTACAAACAGAATTTTCAAAACCGTGTGGAAACTATTTGTTGGATCTCAACAAATCCTCTTCGAAGGTATCCTTCTTGGGCAGGGTCAGCTGTGGCGAGATATTTTCCCGCTCTTCACCCTCCATGCTCTGGGCCACTTTTTCCAGCCACTTTCGGAATTCCTCGCCGCCGACCCGATCCGCAAACGCCTGAAAACTCCGGTCTTCCCGAACCGGATCCAGCCGAGGATCCTGCATCCAGCTGATGACCGCTTGCTGCCCAAACAGATGCGCCGCTTTTCCCAGCGTCTGTACTGTTTCCAGGCTTTCGCCCAGCTGAGCATGACAGACGACTATTTTCCGATAGTACATCTGGTCGCGATAGTTTTCTTTCTGCAGTTTTTGTAAGGTGATCAGCGCATCTGCATAGTTTTCAATATACATATAGGCATCCGCCATTTTTTCCAGCGCCGCGGTATCGCCGGGGTCATCCAGCAGCACGCGATTATAGGCCTCAATGGCCTCAGCAAACTCCTCGTTAAAAAAGAGGGCATTGGCGAGATATCGTTGCACTTCCCCATCGTAGTCATGCTCTTCCTGATACCAACGCGTCATAAAAATGACGGCATTTGCATCTTGGTGCGCATTCAAAACCTCGATCAGCTTTACCTTAATATCCGACCGGGAGGGATCCACATTCAGTAACCGGATGTAGGCATTAATGGCCTCAACATTCATTTCCTGCATAAAATACAAGCCGCCAAGAAGCTCCAGCGCTCTGAGGTGGGCCGGGTTCAAACGCAGCGCTTCCTGGCAACGGCTGATCGCCTGATCTGGATTGTTGCCCTGAATCAGGCCTTCTGCCGATCGCACCAACCGGGTCGCCTCTTTCCAGGATTCCACCCGCTCAGCAAAAAGTTCTCTCGAATCCTTATTTTCAACATCGAAATCTTCCACCAAATCCATGTGCTGTAGCACCGGAGCCACTTTCTGCTCTCCCTGCGTTTTAAGAATCTGCGTCT
>CAKZQV010000146.1 GCA_937141895.1 uncultured Verrucomicrobiota bacterium | reverse complement strand
CCGGGCACCGCGGCTCCTCGCTGAAAAACAGTTTTACCGAAGACCACATCATGGCCATTGCCCAAGCCATCTGCGAATACCGCGCCGGCCAGGGCATCACGGGGCCGCTCTTCATGGGGAAAGACACCCACGCCCTCTCCATTCCGGCCGAAAAAACCGCCCTCCAGGTTTTTGCTGCCAACGGCGTGACGGTCATGATCGACCAAGACGGCGGGTACACCCCCACTCCCGTCATCTCCCATGCGATTCTGGCGTATAACAAAGATAAATCCGAAGGCTTCGCTGACGGCGTAGTCATCACCCCTTCGCATAACCCGCCCGACAACGGCGGCTTTAAATACAACCCGCCCCACGGCGGACCGGCCGATACCGACGCCACCGGGTGGATCGCCGAACGCGCCAACGAACTGCTGTCCGAAAATAATGACGAAGTGGAATCGCTCTACTATCCCGAAGCCCTCGAAGCCGACACCACCGTCGGGTATGATTTCATCACCCCCTACGTCAACGACCTTGAAAACGTCATCGACATGGAAGCCATCAAAAACGCCGGCCTGAAAATCTGTGCCGACGCCATGGGCGGCGCGGGTATCCGCTACTGGGGCCCCATTGCTGAAAAATATGGCCTGGATCTGACCATCCGTAACAACACCGTCGATTACACCTTCAGCTTTATGACCGTCGACGGCGACGGCAAGGTTCGTATGGACTGCTCATCGCCCTACGCCATGGCCAGTCTGGTGGC
This sequence comes from uncultured Verrucomicrobiota bacterium, assembly GCA_937141895.1. Lineage (GTDB taxonomy): Bacteria > Verrucomicrobiota > Kiritimatiellia > Kiritimatiellales > Pontiellaceae > Pontiella. The sequence continues at coordinate 7,488 of CAKZQV010000146.1, read as the reverse complement.
ACTGAAAGACGATTTCGACATCGCCTTCGGCAACGACCCGGACTACGACCGCCACGGCATCGTCACCAAATCCGCCGGGCTGCTGAACCCCAACCACTACCTCGCCGTGGCCATCAACTATCTCTACGCCAACCGCGAAGGCTGGCGTAAAGACGCCGCCGTCGGAAAAACCCTCGTTTCTTCTTCCATGATCGACCGCGTGGCCGCCGACCTCGGCCGTGAACTGAAAGAGGTTCCGGTCGGATTTAAATGGTTTGTGAACGGCCTCGTGGACGGCTCCTACGGCTTTGGCGGTGAAGAGTCCGCCGGTGCATCCTTCCTCCGTAAAGATGGCACCGTCTGGAGCACGGATAAAGACGGCATCATTCTCTGCCTGCTGGCCTGCGAAATTCTGGCCGTAACCGGTAAAGATCCCGGCGAACACTATGCCGCACTCACCGAAAAATTCGGTGCCCCGGTCTATGCCCGCGTCGACGCTCCAGCCAACCGCGAAGAAAAGGCCAAACTGGCCGCCCTCTCCCCGGAACAGGTCACCGCAGAAACCCTCGCTGGCGATACCATCACCGCAAAGCTCACCAACGCGCCGGCCAACGGCGCAGCCATCGGCGGACTAAAGGTCTGCACCGAAAATGGCTGGTTCGCCGCCCGTCCATCCGGCACAGAAGATGTCTACAAAATCTACGCCGAAAGCTTTAAAGGCGAGGATCACCTCAAACAGATCCAGGCCGAAGCCCGCGAAATCGTCAACGCTGCACTCGCATAACAACAGCGAGTTTTAAGTGGTTAGGTTTTAAGAGTTAAGTCGCTCCTAAAACTTAACCACTTAACACCTAAAACTTGTCCATGGGCCGTCAGAAAAACAACAAGAAGAACGCCGGCAAGAAGCGCGGGCGCGGATCTTCAGGTCAAAACCGCGCCGAGACCGAAGCCTTCCTGAAAAAGAACCGTTCTAAACCGGACGTCATCGAAACCCCAAGCGGCCTGCAATACACCATCAAAGATCCAGGCATTGGAAAATCGCCGGATGATTGGAGCACCGTCGAAGTCAACCAGCGCATCCTGCTGGTCGATGGCACCGTCATCAAAGATACCTACCACGGAACCGAAACCGATCGATTCACCATGGCCGAAGCCATCGACGGGCTGAAAGAGGGCCTGCCCCTGATGAAAGAAGGCGGAAAATTCCGTTTCGTCGTCCCGCCCGACCTCGCCTGGGGCAAGCGCGGCGCCGGCGAAAAAATCGGCCCCTACGCCGCCCTCATCTTCGACATCCGCCTCGAAAAAGTCACCGACTAGATTAATCACCTTTTTATATCGATAAAACTTTACCTATTAAGTTTCAGCTATTTACACAGAATATAAATAGATGACCGCCGCGCATATATATTTCCCTGATCCCCGGGTTCTGGTAAGCACTTCCCTTTTAGACTAAATAAGTAACCAAGGGGAAAACAATGTTACACGAACCAGCCACAAAAGTGGAAAAGGACGCTGCGTCCGATTGGAAAGCCCAGCTCGGCATTAAGCTGTTCTGGCTCTATTGCGTTATCTATATGGGCTTCGTAGGAATCGCGGTATTCGCGCCTGAATCCATGAAAACACCCGTGCTTGCCGGCGTGAACCTCGCCATTATCTACGGTATGGCGCTGATCGTCTTCGCGATCATTCTGGGCCTGATCTACAACCATCTCTGCACCAAAAAAGAAGATGAGTTGAGCGCTAAATCGGAAGGAGCTGAATAATGTTTTACGAAGCAAATCCGATCGCCATCGCGATCTTCCTCGCCTTTGTCGGCTTCGTGCTCGGCATCTCATTCTATTTCGCACGAAAAGCCAAATCCGCCGAAGGCTACTTCGCGGCGGGCGGAAGCATCCACTGGTTCGTGAATGGCGTGGCCTTTGCGGGCGACTACCTCTCCGCAGCATCGTTCTTGGGCATTTGTGGCCTCATCGCCACCTATGGCTACGACGGCTTCCTCTACTCCATTGGCTATCTGGCCGGCTGGGTGGTCGCGCTGTTCGTTGTGGCCGAGCCGATGAAGCGTCTGGGTAAATATACCTTTACCGACGCATTGGACTCCAAGTTCAACTCCAAGGCCATTCAGTTGATGGCGGCGATCAGCACACTGGCCGTTTCCTTGTTCTACTTGATTCCGCAGATGGTCGGAGCCGGTGTGCTCGTGACCCCCCTATTGGGCCTGCCCCACTGGGTTGGTGTCATCATGGTGGGCGCGATCGTGATCACGATTGTCGCGACCGCCGGTATGACCTCAACCACCTACGTACAGTTTCTAAAAGGTGGCCTACTGATCATCTTCTCCACCGTGATCACCGTCATGGTGCTCAACCGCGGCCTCTCCACAGAGACGCGGCCCGAGACCTTCAATCCGCGCACGATTGCCGCCTCGAGCGTCGAAGCCGTTTCGACGGTTGAATACCACGAAAAAACCTTCGTTAAAGTCGTCGAAGACGGTCTCGCGAACTGGTGGATCGTCGAAGGCGACCAGCTGATTGAAGCACAGTCCAAAGTGGAAACCGCCGCGGGCGAAACACTCTACAACGGCGCGCCGAAAGAAGAGAAAAAATTCAAACCCGTTGGTATCGTCGCCCAACTGCCCGATGGGCAGACGGAAACCGGAAAACAGGGAATTTTTGAATATTTCCGCACCATCATTGGGTCCAAAATCGTGCGCTACCCCAAAGACCTCGCCGCGAAGTTCGAAGATAGCGGAGACCACGTGAAGGTATTCGTTTCGAATGTCACCTCGGGTGCAGACCTGATGGTTCCCGGGCAGTACTTCAAAACACAAACCAAAATGGGTAAACTAAACTTTATCTCGCTAATGCTCGCGCTCTTCTTCGGAACCGCTTCGCTACCGCACGTTTTGATTCGTTACTACACGGTCCCGTCGCAACGCGATGCCCGGAAGTCGACCATCGTCGCAATCGGCGGCATTGGCTTCTTCTACGTGCTTACGCTCTTTATCGGTTTCGGAGCGATGACCCTCGGGGTGATCGATGTGGAAAGTGGAAACATGTCCGCCCCCCTGCTCGCCAAAGCATTCGGTATCTTCCTGTTCTCCATCATTTCCGCCATCGCTTTTGCGACCGTTCTAGGCACCGTATCCGGTCTGATCGTTGCGACGTCCGGAGCCATCGCACATGACTTGATGGATAACTACATGGCCATAAAGATGAACGACAAGCAGAAGGTTATGGCGGGTAAAATCGCGGCCTTCGCCGTCGGGATCGTCGCGATCATTCTCGGTATTGCCTTCAAGGGCATGAACGTGGCCTTCCTGGTCGGCTGGGCATTTGCTGTGGCGGCATCGGCCAACCTGCCGTCGATCATCATGCTGCTCTTCTGGAAGAAAACCACCGCGAAAGGCATCGCATGGTCAATCGGCGTCGGCATGGTTTCCGCACTCGGGATCATCCTGACCTCACCGAAAATGTTCACGCAGTTCGGTATCGACGCCGCCGCACCGCACGGGCTTAATAATCCCGCCCTCATCTCCATTCCGCTCAGCTTCATTGCGCTGGTTCTGGTTTCGTTAAAAACGCAAAAAGACAACGACGGCCTCTCCTCCGAAGCCCCGTAGTTCCAACCATTGAAAAAATCCGGCCGGGATTTCCCCGGCCTGTTCTCTTTTAAGAAAGGACTGATTCATGAATAAAACGATACTGATTTTGGCGGCCACCGCAGCCGCTCTCACCACTTTCGCAGGAGAAGGTGCCGCTCAACAATTCAACGATCTGGGCTACGGTACAATCTCCGGACGTCTACAGACCCTGAGCATGCACCGCGACTACGAAGGAACCGGAACCCAATACGGCTCAACACTGGGCCTCGAATTGCGCTACCTCTCCCCGGTTAAAGAGGGCTGGAGCATCGGCGCAACCTACAATGGAGCGGGCGTTGTTCATTCCAAAGACTACGGCACCAGCACCAATCCCGGTGAAGCCCTGATTGCCAACGGTCGCGTAAATGTGCTCAACGAAGGCTATCTCGCGTACAATATGGAAGCCCTCGGCCTCACCAACACCACGGCCACGATCGGCCGTAAGATCAATAATGCCGAGATTTTCCGCGCCGATGACTTCCGCCAGAAATCCCGTTCGATCAGTGCGTTCGAGATCGAATCGAAAGACGTGAAGGACTTCCGCATGGCCGGCGGCCACTCCTGGAAAATGAGCAACTGGATTGATGCTGGCGACCTTTGGGATTTCAACGATTATGGCGATGTGTTCGGAGCGCCGAACGACACCGACGGAATCACCTGGGCGGAAACGGTTTATACTGGATTCGAAGATATGGAAATCGCCCTGTTCGATGCCATTGCCTGGGATGTCGCCAACCTACTGGGTGCACGCGGACGTTTCGGACTCACCGAAGATACCGCCCTGCTGGGCTACCTGCGCTTTGAAAGTGATATCGGAGATGCGGCCGATCAGGACGCAATTGCCGCCGGTCTTTCCATCGAGCAGAAAATCAATGCGCTAAAACTCGAAGCCGGCTACTTCGGCGTCTTCGGCGATGCCCTGCGCTTCCAGGAAACCACCACCGGCATCAACCATGCTCTCGGGTCCTCCATGATGCTCTACTCCGGTCAGTTTCTCGGGGATGCGCATACGCTCTACGCAAAAGCCGTCACCAAACTCGAAAGCACCAAAACCACCCTGTATGGTCTCTACAACGTGACCTTCCAGGACCAGAGCGATACCGGCGGTCGTTGTGGCCAGGAATTGAATGTCGTAGCCAAACAGCCCATCCCGAAAATCGATAATCTCAGTGTTGCCGTGAAGTTCGGCCTAGGCTACCGCGACTTCATCAACGGTGCTCAGGACACCCTCGCCACCGACACCCGCCTGTTCATCACCTACGGATTCTAAAATTTTCCAACCATGGGAACATCTTGGGGCGGGCCGACGTGTCCGCCCTTTTTTATGTCCGCCCGCACCCGTATCATCCGATAGAATGATATCCCCAATAAACACAAACGATCTTGAACACACAGCGTTACAAAATATCCTCCTGATCCGGAATAATCATATCCCACAAGTCGGATGGATCTTCTGCTCGGTAGCCCGCTCATGATTACAGTTGAGACCCCAGAAAGTCGTAGCTGAGTTTGCTTTGGAAAACGGGAATACGAGCGAGCACCGCCTGCAGATTATCGCGCTCCAGATCCGTCAAAGCCGAGACATCCAGATCGTCGGAATTCACACTCAATTCCGTATTCGCTTTTATCTGATTGTAAAACCGCAGCTGCCACAGATAATTAAAAACATACTCGAATTCGCGGCCCGTTTCATGCTGAAGCACTTCTGCCTCATATAGGGCGGCGCTACGTTCAAGTGTTCCCGGCATTGGAATATCATACTTCAGCGCATAGATCCGACCGAAGGTCTCCAGAGGCTTCAAGCACTCCTTCAAATTGATCGTCTTTTCATCGCCCTTCCGTTCCGTTCGAATGCGACCGAGCAGGCCCAGCGGCGCCTTGTGCCCCAGGCAGTTTTTGGCGTAGTAAATATAAAATTCAGGATGGGCGTCCAGCCGGGCGCGGATGTGCGCGCGCACCTCCTCCAACAACGGCTCATCGCCAAATGCAACCCGCGTATCAAAAAAGACGTTCAGTTCAAGAATTGACCGCTCCGAGGCTTTCAGGATCCACTCATCAAGTTGCTGTTTCCACTCCGATACCGAACGACACCACTTGGGATTCGCCGCCATGATACCCCCCGAACAATAGGGATAGCCCGCCTGCCTCAACTTGCTGCACACACTGTCGCCCAACGCCAGGAACCGCCGACGTATTTCTGTGAGTTCGCTCTTCGGGACATCGGAAAAAATGAGCCCGCTGTCCTGGTCGGAGAACATCGTCATTTCGTGTCGCGCGTTACTGCCCAGCGAAATAAACGCAAACGGCGTCGACGGGCGGCCCGACTCTTCCAGCGATTGGAAAATAAACCGCTGAATGGCCGCATCATAAACCGAACCCACCGTCTCGCGCAGAATACCCGGTTTAACGCCTTGGTCCGAAAGGTGCCTAATCAAATCAGGGAGTTCCTTCAACGTCTGAATCACCTGTCCCGAGGTTTGTGCTTCAGCAATCTTCTTTTTGATTTCCGAAGTCGGAACCTCCTGAACTCCGGGCGCTCCGGAAAATGCCTTGAGGGTATCGCCTCGCGTACGGCTGATTTCGGTAACGGAAATCACATGCCCGTTTTTATCGGAGAAGAAAATACGCGATGTGGAAACCAGCACATCCAGTGGCTCTCCACCCTTCGACCGCATCCGTGCTTCAAATTCCGCCGCGGAAACGGTGTGCTCATAAAGCTGCTTCAGATGCGCTTCCGCAAATGCATTCACTTCATTATCCGGCTCCAGCAGTTCCCAGATTTTCATGCCGGCCAGCTCTTCTTCATCATAACCCGTTAACCGGCGCATGGTATGATTTGAAAAAACCGTGGCGCCATCAATCTCCAGCACATAGCCCTCGTTCGCACCTTCAACCAAAGCGCGGTACCGATCTTTGGCTTCCCGCAGCCCCGTCTCTGCACGCGTGCGATCAATTTCAATCCGGCGGCTCTGTATCACCACACTGGCCATCAAACCCAGCATAGCCGTGGCAATAACGCCGTCAGCAATCAACAGATTACGGGAAAGCCGGTCAATCTCCTCTTCCACATCGTGAATATATACCCCGGTACCGACCACCCAGCCCCATTCCGGCACACCCTGAACAAACGACAGCTTCGGCACCGCGCGGCCGGGGTCATCCATCCATTGCCAAAGATATTCCAGATAACCCTCATTGCCCTGTTTGACCAGCTCAACAGATTCCGCAAACAGCTTTTTACCGCTCTTATTTTCGCTATCGGAATAGTCGGTCAAATCCTCCCCAACCAGCTCGGGCCGATACGGATGCATCACCATCGACGGCTGCATATCCGTAATCCAAAAATAGTCCTTATTATTGATCCCGTAGCGCAGCTCCGAAATTTCCGCCGCCGCCAACCGCTGCGCCTCTTCGCGCGACAGTTCACCGGCCTGCTCCTGATGGATATAGAACTGAATCGCACTCGTCGCCGTTGACGTCAGCTCTTTGATCATCCCCTTCTTCTGCTTCATCATGCTTTCACGAAAAACCGGCACAATGATCGTAAACGCAGAGGCACCGAACAGCACCGCCGCAATAACCGTCGGCCAGACAATGCGCCAATAGAATCCGGCAGAAAGCTTATCCTTTTTATGATGACGACCGTAATACGCCTGACCCTTAAAATACGCTGAAAGCTCCGCTTCGCTCAGAATTTTCTCAAGCTCCTCCGGCTCGTCCGTCTCATGATATTTATCGGTAAACATCCCGCTCTCAAAATCCTCCTGAAGCGGAATAAAGCCATCATAGTCATCCCGCAGATGACACTCAAAAACCGCCTTAATCTGCTCCCGGGTATAATGCCCCTCGAACTCGGCATAGGCATC
>CAKZQV010000145.1 GCA_937141895.1 uncultured Verrucomicrobiota bacterium | reverse complement strand
TTCGTTTGAATTGTTCTGGCAGGACAAGGATGCGGTTTTCCTGACGCAGCTGCTGGATGTGCAGGCCGAGTTTGCAACACTGACCAATGGCGGCGAACCGCTTTTGGAAGAATCGGACCGGTGGGCCTTTGAAGAAATTGACCAACTGGCGAATGAATATTCGATTTCCAAGCATCGGAAAACACTGACCATCTACGAAGCCGACCGCGTCGATTTTGTCTATGACACCCCCCGAAAATTTAAGAACAAAAAGGAGCGGATGGATTTTGACGATCATTTTCAGGCGATTCTCAGCAAGAGTCAGGATCGGCTTGTGTATCAAACGCCCTACCTGATTTACAGCCGCGATCAGCGCCGCGCGTTTAAAGAGATTCGGAAAATGAATCCGAAATTCCGGATCATTGCTTCCAGCAACAGTCTCGCATCGGCGGATCACCTGCAGGTATACGGGATTTCGTTCAAGCACCGCAAAGAGCTGTATAAAAAAGCCGGAATCGATATTTTCGAGGCCAAACCTTTCCCGGCCGATCAGGCCCGATATGTGTATAACTATGAGGGGCTCATCGAGCAGGCGCTGAAACAAGCCGGCATTTCCAACCGTGATGAAATTGATGAAATGGATCGCGCAGGACCGAGGCTTTGCATTCACGCCAAGTCGTTTGTGCTCGATGGAAAAGTGACCCTGATCGGCTCCCATAATTTTGATCCGCGTTCCGCGAAGCTTAACACGGAATGTGGCGTCTTTATCTACGACGAAGAGATAGGGGCAATCCTCGAAAAGAAAATCCTCAATGCCTGTGAACCTCAAAATGCGTGGACGGTCAGTAAAGGAAAACATACGCCGGTCATTTCCCACTTCAGCGGATTCATCGGCACCATTTCCACCGCCTTGCCGGTCTTTGACGTGTGGCCCTATCGCTACACCACAAACTATAAATTAAAAGAGGGCCACGAGGTGCTCGATCCGCGCGACCCCGATTTCCAGCAGAATTATCATGATGTCGGCTATTTCCCCGAAGTGGAGAGTTCGGGTAAGGTGGTTCAAACACGCCTTTCAAAAGGATTTCTCGGCTGGAGCCGGCCCTTTATGTAAATGAGAGAATTTTTTTATGCCGAGTAAACGATTAACCAAAGACCTTGTGCTGGTGCTTGTGATTCTGTTCGCCGCCATCATCACGCCGGTGGCCTATTTTGCCTCGCAAGCACGCCGCGATATTTCTGAAAATTTCATCAACGATGCTTCGAACCGCGCAGTGGAGCGCTTTCAGTCCATTGCAGGTTCCATGGAGGCCACGCTCGGCCTGATGCGCGACTGGGGCTCTGCCGGTCAGCTCAAAATCGAAAAGGACGATGAACTCGCCAAACTGCTGTTGCCGGTGTTTTCCCGCGAGGAGCTCCTGAGTGGAATCTCTGTGGCGAACGATCAGGGCGACAGCTTTTATATGTATCGTGAGGATGGGCAGTTTTTTTCGCGCCGGGTGAAAGGCGGGGGCGGAAAAAACAACGCAGAGGAAAAAGCGTGGTCGGATAGCGGCGATGTGATGAAGCAAAGTTTGGCGACGCTCGAATACAATCCAACGGATCGGGATTGGTTTAAAGGCGCCCAGAAATCAGACGATATTTATTGGACCGAGCCGTATAAATTTTTCACGGCCCAGCAAGTCGGCATAACCGCTTCGACTTCCTTTGTGCGTAAAGATGAAAAACGTGAAGTTGTCGTGGCGTTCGATATGCTGCTGGACGGCCCCTTTAAAGGATTCATTGACCTGGCTCCCAGTGTAAACTCGAAGATCATTATCTTTCGTCACGATAATCAGCTCTATATGCCTGGCGAGGGCGACATGCAACCCGGCTTCGTTCCGATGATCAACGTGCGCGATACACTTATCCGAAAAGTTCATTCCAACTGGACCGGTGCGGATAGCTTGGACGATAAAGTGGTTTCCGTTTTTCATGAAGGCGCAGTCTGGTGGTGCGGGTTCCAACCCTTGGAAATTGAAAATCGGAACACCTGGATCTGTGTCATGGTGCCGGAAAACGACATTATCAGCCATGCGGGACGCCGCATGTATCGCGTGATGGGTATCGGCGTGGTTTCTTTATTGGTTGCCGTTGGGCTCA
>CAKZQV010000144.1 GCA_937141895.1 uncultured Verrucomicrobiota bacterium | reverse complement strand
CGTTTCGCCGAGACAGCCGCCAACGTTGCCCAGCAACATATCCTGCAAAAGCGTTTCACCCGGAGCGAGGCCGAGCGGGGTCGCGGCGGTGATCCCATCAATGGCCATATTCCCCAGATCGGGTTTATCCCAGGTCGTCATGATACCCGGAAAGCCAATCAGCAGACCAACACGGGCCACCAGCACCGGATTAAACGGATTAAAGCCCAGACCACCATACAGCTGTTTACCGAGAATCATGGCCAGAATGCCGCCGAGCATACAGATCCACCATGGTGCCCCGGCATTCAGATTCATGCCCAACAGAATGCCCGAAAGGATAGCGGAGCCGTCGCGCCACGTGGACGGACGTTTCATCGCTTTATTCCAAGCTTCTTCGGCAATTACACAGGAAAGGGTGCTGATCAACAGCACCTTCAGTGCCGCGAGCCCGAAAAACAGGACTGCGGCAATACAGCCGGGCAACATCGCCCCGACCACCCAGAACATGATTACATTGATCGTCGGCTTATCACGCATGTGCGGCGAGTTGCTGACGACCAGCTGCGTCGGATCCGGCAGGTTAATTTTTGGCGTTTCGTCAGACATGATTAACCCTTCTTTCTCAGGCCGGCCCGGATTTCCACCTTGGCGCGTTTAAATTGCTGGTTTAACGGACGGTGCGAGGGGCAGGAATAGCTGCAGGATCCACACTCAATACAGGCCATAACGTTAAGCTGCTCGGCCCAGTCGAAGCGATGATTCTCCACCGCCTGACTGATGGTGGCCGGAAGAATCTGCATGGGGCAGCAATCGACGCACCGTCCACAGCGGATGCATGGCTCCGAGGTGTATTGCGAAACTTCGTCCTGCGCAATCAACAGAATGCCCGAGGTGTTTTTCATCGTGGTGACATCGAGCGAACTTTGTGCAATGCCCATCATCGGACCACCCAGCAGCAGTTTGGCCGGTTGTTCGGTAATGCCGCCGGCGAGTTCCAAAGCTTTAGAAATCGGGGTGCCGATCCGGAATTTCCAGTTACCCGGATCAACCAAGGGCTTGCCTGTGACCGTCGTTATACGATCGATGGACGGCCGCCCGTTCACCACGGCCTCATAGACCGCTGCGGCCGAGGCCACATTCTGGACTACGCAGCCGATATCCATCGGGAGAGCACCGACGGGAACTTCGCGTCCAGTGATCGCATAAATCAGCTGTTTTTCTGCTCCCTGCGGATAGTTGACCGGCAGGTCCTGCACATGGACGCTATGATTCGCCGCGGCCTTTTTCAGCATTTCGACGGCATCGGGTTTATTATTTTCCACGCCGATGACGCACGATTCCAGCCCCAGAATTCGTGCAAGAATGGAACCCCCAATCACAACCTCTTTCGCGTTCTCCAGCATCAGGCGGTGATCGGCGGTGAGGTAGGGTTCGCACTCAGCCCCGTTGAGGATCAGCATATCGATCTTTTTATCATCTGGTGGCGAAAGTTTGACGTGCGATGGAAATGCCGCGCCGCCCATGCCGACGACACCGGCATCCCAGACGCGTTGACGTAGTTCAACGGGATCGGTTGTCTTCCAATCTGTAATCGGCTCAAATGGACTATCCCACTCATCCTCGCCATCGGCTGCGATCTCGATGCAGGGCACACTAATGCCGGTAGGCCCCGGCACCTTATCGATCATCTTGATTGTTCCAGAGGTTGGAGAATGAAGTGGCACGGAAACAAATCCGCCGGCTTTGGCAAGCAGGGTCCCCTTTTTCACCTCATCGCCCTTTTTCACCAAAAGCTCCGGCGGCGCGCCGATATTCTGATGCATAATCACTTTATAGCTGTCGAGCAACGGCGCTTCCTGGATCGGCTTGTGGGCTGAAAGTGCTTTGGAATCGTTGGGATGAACCCCGCCCTTAAATTTACGTGGTTTGTCACTCATCAGGCTTCACCTCCATAGGCACCCTTGGCGTGCTCGGTATCCACACGCAGTGCGGTGGTCGGGCAGGCCGCCGCTTCAACCAGATCCGCGGACGGCGGATTTTCATAGTTGGAGCGGATCAGGAATCCGTCGATTTCCATATAATCTTCCTCCCCGGAAGCCTTCACACATTTTCGGCAGGCAATGCAGGCGGTCTGGCAGACCTTGCGTTTGGCCGCGCCTTTTTCCGGGGAGTTACAGTAGACATGCGTGGTCGCCGCCGCGGGCACCATCTTAATGAGCTCTTTCGGGCAGGCCGCCACACAGTTTTCGCAACCCACACATAAATCTTTATGCACAATGGCGAGGCCCGCCCGCATTTCAATGGCCCCGAACGGGCAGGCTTCGGCACAGGAACCGAAACCGAGGCAGCCGTAGTCGCAGCCCTTGGCCCCTCCAGCCACCAGCACCGCCGACTGGCAGTCGCGCACGCCGTTATACAGAGACCGCTGCGTGTTGGGAATATCCCCGGAACACCGCACAAGCGCCACCATCTTTTCTTTTTCTTCGGCCGCAATGCCGAGATAATCCGAAATGGCCACGACGTCCTCCCGCGAACAAACCGGGCACTGTGCCGGCGTGGCTTTTTCGGCGACCACGCCTTTAGCAAAATCCGCACATCCGGCAAATCCGCAGCCACCGCAATTAGCGCCGGGCAACATCTCTTCCACCTGCTCAATGCGTTCATCTACATCGACCGCAAAGACCTTCGCCACAATGCCGATAACAACACCGAGGACCGTCCCAATGACACCAACTGAAATTATTGCAATTAAAGAATCCATAGCACCGCTTTCTTAAACCAGACCCGAAAAGCCCATAAAGGCCATGGCCAGAATACCAGCGGTTATGAGTGAGATGGCCGTGCCTTCAAACGCATCTGGAACTTTGGCCAGATCCAGCTTTTCCCGAAGGCTGGAAAACAGAATCAGTGCCAAGGCAAAACCGAGGGCGGAACAAAAACCATAGATCGTGGCCCCATACCATGTGGACTGTACCGAAGCCGGAGCAGATTTGGCATTCAGCACCACCGCGCCCAATACTGCGCAGTTGGTCGTGATGAGTGGCAGAAAGATGCCGAGGCTTTCGTAAAGTTTGGCGCTCAGTTTCTGCAGCATGAGTTCTACTAACTGCACCAGCGAGGCAATCACCACAATAAAGACCAGCGTCTGAAGATATTGCAGCTTCATGGGAACCAGCAAAAACTGATTAACCAGCGAGCTGACCAACGACGCCAACGTCATGACAAAAATCACGGCACCGGACATGCCCAGAGCCGTGTCCAGCTTCTTGGAAACCCCCAAAAATGGACAAACCCCGAGAAACTTCGACAATACGAAGTTGTTCACCAAGATGGCCCCGATGGTGATCACTAAGAATTCGCTCATCATACTCAATACCCCCCGCGTTCTTATGAACGACAAAATAGGCATCATACGCAAGGTCATGCTTTGAGCAACCCCCATCATGCCAACGAAGCCAATTTAGAACGGGTGTCAATAATGCCATAATAGGCACTAATATAGTTCAAAATTGGCGAATTTACCGACTGCCGTCATCTTCCTTTCAACAACGATAACCTCTCACATTAATAAAAATATAATTGAAAATAGTTTAACACTCACCTATGTTCAAAAGCTTATTCATCAGTGGAGGAGGAACCAATGGCCACCAACCCAATAGGCAAAGGAACGAAAACCATCGGCATTAATATGCCAGCAGAAATGGCAGATGAGCTGATTGACCGGGCAGAATCGATGCACCTCTCGGTCAGTAAATATTGTAAAATCATTCTCGAGCAATGGGTCAATTCGGGTGAAAAACTGAATTTGACCGAGCGCTGATTTTCCGATGGTTGGAACTTTCGTTCAGCCGGCTTCTCCGAAGTCGGCTTTTTTGTGCCAAGAGATAGCGAATGCTTTCATCACATTCATGACGTGACCCAATCCTGACTTTTACCGCTGCCGCCTGCTCGTATCCTGCCCTTCCAGGGCTTTGGTATTCCAGCGGCGATGCATCCAGATCCACTGTTCCGGCGCCTCACGGATGGCGTCCTCAATCTTTTGATTATATTCTTGGGTCGCCGCCAATACCGACGCGGTTTCGCGATCCGGCGGAGGCTCTAAGAATGAATGAACTTTAAGTTGAAACGTTCCATCCGGTTTACGATAAATAAAAACCGGTACCACCGGGGCCTGCGACTGCGCCGCCATATAGGCGAGTCCCGGCGATGTACACGCCGGTTGGCCAAAAAAATCGACAAATATCCCACTGTCCCGGGTCATATTCTGGTCAATAATCATGCCGACCACCTCATTCCGGCGCAGCGCCTTCAGGCAGTCCCGGTAGGCGTTACGAGTGGCCAGGAATGCCAGCCCTTCATGACTGCGCAGTTTTTCGATGACCTCATTTACCGCCTCATTTTTAATCTTTTTGACGATAGTGCTAAGTTTATAGCCGTACGACGCCGTGGCCATCGGCATCAGTTCAAAACAACCGATATGTGCGGTCAGTGCAATCACACCTTTTCCACGCTCCAGCGCCTGTTCAAAATGCTCGTGGCCCTCAATTTCAACTACCTGCTTCACCCGGTCGATTCCTTTAATCGAATACCAGATAAATTCCATAAAATGGATGCCTTGCAGAATATACATCCGATGAATAGTCTTTTTCCGCTCAGCAGCCGACAGCTCCGGAATACAGCGCTCCAATGCCTCAAGCGCCTCATCCCGATGATGCCGCATCACATCACCGAAAATAAAACCGACGAATCGACCGAGGCCGCGAACCACCGCAAGCGGCATAACGCCCACCAGCCAGAGAATAAAACTGAGCACCATTTTAACCATGGAGCAAAGGGTGCAGGAATACGGCATTTGGAGCAATGATCTTTGCGTAAAATGATCGTTCCCAACCATTGGAAACGCTAACGTTTGCGCCATGAAGATTCGATCCTTTGAAAACACCGAAGTGCTCATTTTCCAAACCTTGGAACTTTTACGCGCCACTCTTCCAACCCCTGGAAATCTGATGCTCAGCGGCGGCTCCACACCCTACGTCATCTACAACCAACTCGCCGAAGATCCCTGCCCGGTTCACGCTGAACGGCACCTATTTCTATCCGATGAACGGATGCAACCCTTCGACTCCGAATTGAACAATGCCCACAATCTGGAACCCATGCTCAACAGCCTGAACTGCGAAGATCGCTTTATCCAGGTAAACACCGTCCTGCCCCGCGCCAAAGCCGCCGAACAGTTTGCCACCGACCTCCAACCCTTGGAAAAAATCGATCTTGGCTTTCTCGGCATGGGCGGCGACGGGCATACCGCCGGCTTCTTCACCCCTGAACAGGCCCGGATTCAGGATCGGCTTACGCTGCACACCGACCGTCCCGATGGAATGGAAGGCGTCAGTGTGACCCCCGCCCTTTTCCAACGGGTGGAAAAAATGATCCTGCTGGTGACCGGCGAATCCAAACGCGAAGTCATCAACACCCTCTTAACCGAACCCGATTCCATCGCCGCCGGCATCGCCCTGTCCAACCACCCCAACTGCGAACTCTGGACTGATCTTCTGTTGGGTTAAAATTTCCTTAGTAGGAGTCGTAAAAACCGGACCATTTCGGTAAAAATTCTCGATTCAAATACGGAGCACTATATGAACAATTTTAAGCTGGTACGTAACGAAGAAGTAAAAGAGCTGAATACCTTGGCCAATATCTATTGCCACATCCCGACGGGGGCTGAGATTATGTCCATGGAGAATGACGATGAAAATAAATGTTTCGGCATCGCCTTTCGAACCCCGCCCTCGGATTCCACCGGCGTGGCGCATATTCTGGAACATACCGTGTTATGCGGTTCGGAAAAATATCCCGTCAAAGATCCCTTTGTTCAGCTACTGAAAGGTTCGCTGCAGACCTTTCTGAATGCCTTCACTTATCCGGATAAAACCTGCTATCCGGTGGCCAGCCAGAACCTGAAGGATTTTCATAATCTCGTGGATGTATACCTCGATGCTGTATTCAACCCCCGCATCACAAAAGATTTCTTCATGCAGGAGGGTTGGCACTACAGCCTGGAGAACAAAGCGGATGATCTGAAGTTCAAGGGCGTGGTCTACAACGAGATGAAGGGCGTCTATTCATCGCCCGATTCCTGGTTGATGGAGCTTTCGCAGCAATCCCTCTATCCGGACACCACCTACGGCTTGGATTCCGGCGGAAACCCGACCAAGATTCCGGATCTCACCTACGAACAGTTTAAAGCCTTCCACGAAGATTTCTATCATCCGTCCAATGCCCGTATCTTTTTCTACGGCGATGACCCGACGGAAGAGCGCTTTAAACTGCTCGATGAATACCTGAGCAAATATTCAAAAAAGGACCCTGGTTCGGAAGTCAAAGTTCAGCCCGCCCTGCCTGAACCAGTCCGTATTGAAAAACCTTTTGCCGTCTCGGACGATGACGCAGATCCCCGGCCCATGTTTACGGTCAACTGGTCCCTACCTTCCCCGACTAATGCGGAGACTGTTTTCGCCTTCAATCTGCTCGACCATATTCTCCTCGGCACCCCGGCCTCGCCCCTGCGCAAAGGACTAATCGAATCAGGGCTCGGAGAAGATATTACCGGTGGCGGCATTGAAACCCACATGATCCAGATGATGTATTCCATCGGACTGAAGGGGATCGAAACCGAAGATCTTGAAAAAGGCGAAGCCCTCGTTTTCCAGATAATGGAAAATCTCGTCAAAGAAGGTATCGACCGCGACGACATCGAAGCCGCACTGAACACCTTTGAATTTGAGCTTCGCGAAAATAATTCCGGGGGTTTCCCTCGCGGACTCTCCCTCTGGCTTAAATCACTCAATGCCTGGATCTATGATGCCGACCCACTGGAGCTGATTGCCTTTGAGCAACCGCTGCAGAATCTGAAAAAACAGGCACTGGAACCGGGGTACTTTGAAAATCTGATCAAAAAAAGCTTTATCGAAAACACCCATCGCTCAACGGTGCTCCTGACCCCGGATACGGAATACGCCGCACGTACCGAGGCCGAAGAAACCGATCGTCTCGCAAAAATAAAAGCCGGGTTTTCAGATGCAGAACTCGATGCCATCGTCGCGAACACCAGCCACCTGCTGGAGCTCCAGTCCACCCCGGATTCAGAAGAAGCGCTTGCTTCCATTCCATTGCTTAAACGCGAGGATTTGGATGCTCAGATCAAAACAGTCGAATACAGCACGGAAGAGGTTCTCGGCGCAACGGTGATTAAGCATAACCTTTTCACCAACGGAATTCTCTACCTCGATA
>CAKZQV010000143.1 GCA_937141895.1 uncultured Verrucomicrobiota bacterium | reverse complement strand
AAATTATGGAGCTTAGCCTTTGTTCTCTTTGCGATCTCTCGTGGCAAATAATCACCATATTTATCCGCCGGATCTATAATAAGCATTCCTGTTTGATATATCTGCGGATCTCTGATTTAAATTTACAGTCAACGATCAACAAAAACCATCAACTAGGCATTCATTGCTGGAGCTCTGCATCATGAAAGAAGCGACCATATTACTATCCACGATCACTCTGACCCTATCAGCGATCGCCAAACCACCCATGACTAACGCCCCATCAAAAGGTACGATCTCGGTTCAGGAAATGCTCGCAACCGGTCCTACCCAGCTGAAAATGCACTCACTTATGATGATGAATACCGGCCAAATCAAGGGAGATGTAGATACGAGCTATCTCCCCGGCTTAACCATCACAGCTGAACATACGGATTCAGCACTGCGCAGCATGACAGCTCAAATTCTTGGAAAAAAGTTTATTCAGGATCAGGAGGCCCCGAATACTGACGCTTTGGTCCTAATATCCCAACTGAGTAAAGATGACGTTTCTGATGTGCGCTTTAACGCGATCTATTACGGTTTGACGCAGGTTAAGCATAAATCCCCGGAGCTGGCAGAGCAGTTGATTGATATTGCCGCCAAAGAGCGAAATCCCTCGCTACAGGATCGAATTATTATTTCGCTGGCCAATTATCAGCCTCAGGTTGAAGAAATCCTGAACGAAAAGCTCAAAAGCGAGGATGCGATTTCTTATTATGAAATCTATGAGGAATTCACAGGAAAAGAGCCTCCGAATGCCGAAAAGTTCCTGGATATGCCGTCCAGCCGACCTCACCTGATCATTATTAAACCGTCGGACAAAGATGCAGAAGCTGCTCAATCAGCACTGATTGCAGCACTTAAGAAAAAGGGCATTTCATCCCCTTCTGTAGAGATTTCAGGAAAAGGTGAAAACGCAGTCCTGTTGGTTACGACTTACATCACGCGGGACTACAAAGTCGCAAAAGACTTCCTTAAAGATAACGACCAATATTCAATCACCCAGGATATGTGGCTGACCCCAGAGCTGGAAATTCAGATTGAGGCGATGCGCAAAGCCAGCGAGTGATGCAGGATTAACGATCAACCGCGGACGGACGCCTATTATTTTGACCAGATAATCATCTGCCTTGATGCGGGTTGAGTAAAAGTGCGGACAATGAGCTTAGCGCGACAAAGCACAACCTGGTTTTAACCACTAATCCACACTAATGGGCACTAATCCACACGACCTGATTTGGATTCCGGATCTTTAGTGATGATTAGTGTAAATTAGTGATTTACCCAACCGTTTATCGATTCCGACAAAATATAATCACTTTCAGCATCTCAAAAGATTAATTATCTGCGCGCATCCGCGTACATCTGCGGTTCAAAATAGTTTTATGAATTACTATATTCACAACATTAACCCCATCGTGCTGGATCTGCCGGGAGAGCTGGCGGTTCGTTGGCATGGGATTATCTTTTGCCAGATATGACGGCTCCAGGCACTGAATCTTTGTGCAGGAAATACATTTACGCACCACTCCCGATCTTTCATATTTTCTGCATGGAAAAGAGCTTCAGCATAAATCGATCTACGCTCAACGTCGCATCCATACATGACAAGGGTACGGACGATGCGTTTTGGCAGAGCAAAACACCTGCCGAGCGCCTCAAGGCGATTCAAATAAATAGACAGGCGGCTTATGGACGGTCAAATGCTACCGGACGACTTCAAAGAGTTCTTGAAGTTGCTCGCAGATCATAAACTGCACTATCTGCTCATAGGCGGATATGCGGTCGGCTATTACGGTTATCCGCGAACAACTGCAGATATCGACATCTGGATAGCCATTTCCCCAGACACTGCACGGAAAATGGTCCACATTTTTCATGCATTCGGCATGAACTCACCCGACATTTCCGAAGAACTGTTCACAACACCCGGCAATATTGTACGCATGGGAGTTGCCCCCGTCCGCATTGAGGTTCTAAATGAAATTGACGGTGTGATTTTTTATGAATGCTATGAAAGAGCACAGAAAGTCGCAATTGACGGTATTGAAGTAACCATGATTTCGCTCCAGGACCTAAGAATCAACAAACAGGCATCCGGACGTCACAAAGACCTTGATGACCTTGAACATTTACCCGAAGGCTAACCCTCCCAAACAACTTCAAGAGCACGCATGCCTAAATGATCATTATACGCTCTCGATCGTGTGAGTTCGTGCCCATTTAATGGTTTAGCCCCCTTTTCTTTAGCCCTATTTTTTGCTCCCGCAGATAGCGCGGATTGAGGCAAAAAAATGAATCAAGAATAAAACTGTTTAAATCGTACCGATGACCATTCTTCGACATCGACTAGATTCTACCTTCCTCATGGCTCCAAAAAATTAATTATCTGCGTGCATCTGCGTGTATCTGCGGTTCAAAATGGTTTTATGAATTTTTACGTCCAAAACATTAACCCAATCGTACTGGATCTGCCGGGGGAGCTGGCGGTTCGGTGGTATGGGATTTCGTATCTGCTGGGATTTATTGGGTGCATGCTGCTACTGCGGCATTGGTCGAAAAAGGGCGAATTTGAGGTTCCGGAAAAGGAAGTCAGCAACTTTGTGGTGCTGCTAGCTTTTTTCGGAGTTTTTCTGGGCGGGCGACTGGGCTATGTCCTGTTTTATGATTTAGATAGTTTTCTAGCCAATCCCCTCTCGCTGCTGATGGTCTGGAAGGGCGGCATGTCGAGCCACGGCGGGGTTATCGGCGTGATTCTGTTCATCTGGTGGTATGCAAAAAAGCACAAGCATTCTTTCTGGAACCTAACGGATCATATGGCGGTGACGACGTCGCTGGGTTTTACTTTCGGGCGGCTCGCCAATTTTATCAACGGCGAATTGTGGGGCCGGATTACGGATGTAAAATGGGCGGTGATTTTTCCGCAGGAGGCCGGTCTCCAGTATGGGCAATACGACCTTCCAATGATTGGAAGATTGGTTGAGGCGGAACATCTGCACGCACGTCACCCCTCCCAACTCTATCAGGCCTTCGTGGAAGGGTTTCTGGTTTTCGGTGTTATGCTATTGCTCAGAAAAACGTCATGGGGCAAGCGCCCGG
>CAKZQV010000142.1 GCA_937141895.1 uncultured Verrucomicrobiota bacterium | reverse complement strand
TCTCCTTTTTCTACATCCTGATCGACCGTCTGGATCTGGGTGTTCGACTATATAATCTGGGGTTGAAATGCCTGATGGTTCTGCTGGCGGCCATCCCGTTTGGTCTGACCCTGATGCCGCCGCATGCCAACCATCCGTATCCGCCGTACCACGCCCCGATTATTGGCCGTGTGGCCGGGATGTTGAACGAGCGCGAAGTCATGTGTACCGATATGCCGTGGGCGACGGCTTGGTATGGGGACCGTGTTTCCATCCTTCTTCCGAAGGACGTGGACCAGTTCTACGAAATCAATGATTACAAACAATATATTTCCGGGATGTATTTTACCACGATCACGAAAGATAAACCCTTTGTGAAACAGCTGCTCGACGGACCGGAAAAGAGCTGGCTTCCAATTCTCAGTGGCCGCACGCCGCCGGACTTCCCGCTTAAACAGGGCGTGGCCCTCAATCGCCAGGATCAGATCTTCCTCTCCGACCGCGACCGCTGGTCGATGCAGAGCCAGGAAGGCATCGACCCGGTTCAGTAAGATCTGGAGGCATTATGCGCATCATTTTCATGGGTTCAGCACAACTGGCTGTTCCTTCTCTCAAAGCTATTCTGGAATCCAAACAAGATGAAGTGGTGGGGGTTGTCTCTCAGCCTGACCGCCCGGCAGGGCGCAAACGGGTGCTGACGCCATGTCCGCTCAAGGCATATGCCGATGCGCAGTCTCTAAATGTCATGACGCCCGAAAAAATCGGCGATGCTGAAGCGGTCCAGGCATTGGAAGATTTAAAGCCGGAGCTTTTGGTCGTTGTAGCCTATGGGCAGTACATTCCGCAGCGCGTCATCTACTTGGCAAAACATCAGGCCATAAACGTGCATCCCTCATTGTTGCCGAAATACCGCGGGTCAGCCCCGATCCAGTGGGCGATCCTCAATGGGGATCAAGAGACCGGGGTTAGTATTATTTATCTTGCAAAAAAAATGGATGCCGGCGACATCATCCGTCAGGAACGTTACCCGTTGAGTGATGATGAAACATCAGCCACGTTGCATGATAAACTCGCTGACGTAGGGGCAGAGCTGCTACTGAGAGCAATTGACGATATCCGGTCAGGGACTGTCAAGCGGATCGAACAGGACGAAACCCAAATGGTTGAAGTCCGAAAACTCACCAAAAAGGATGGTGGAATTGACTGGTCATTACCGGCAATTGAAATCCGGAACCGGATTCGGGCCTTTGATCCATGGCCCGGAAGTTTCTCAGCATTACCCAACGGCGCTCCTCTGAAAATTTGGAAGGCGGCACTGGAGGAGGGAGCTGAGGAGAAACCAGGAACATTGCTTGATGATCAGCTTCTGGTCCAAACCGGTGAAAAAGCCCTTCGACTGATTGAGGTTCAACCGGTTGGTAAAAAACGAATGCCATCCGCTTCATTCTTAAACGGATCCGTTCTTAGAAAAGGGGACGTGCTGAGTTAATAGCTCGTCATAAAACCCGTATCTCGCCTAGCAATATGTTTCATACATTATAATGTATGAAATAAATATGATCTCCATTTTTGAGGGTTAGCGCGATATTTCATACATCATAATGTATGAAAAAATGCTCCATAAAAAATCCCTGAAAATCTCATCCTCGCGGGATTTCCAGGGATTTAAAACAATGCAAGGCCGGGCAATGCCCAGCCTTGAAATGGATCAAAGCTATTTAAGCTTATTTCTTTTTATGACGATCCGCACGTCTGCGTTTGCGACGTTTGTGATTCGACATTTTTTTCTTACGCCATTTCTTGATGGTACCCATGATATCTCCTGATTGTGTCTCAAAAGGGTGAGTAAACTACTTACGCCACGACTTTATTCAAGCTTAATTCGATAATTCCTTCAGCGCCCTTATCCTTGAGTTCCGGAATAATTTCGCGGACCACGGATTCATCAACGACTGTTTCAATGGCATACCAGCCATCGTCGGTTAGTTTATTGACGGTTGGGGCGTGCAGAGCGGGAAGAAGCTGTTTGACTTCTTCAAGGTTGGCTTCCTGAACATTGAGTTTCAGGAGCACTTTGTCGGCTGCATCGAGAGCGGCCTTAAGCAGAAGGGCTATTTTTTCGAGCTTCTGCTTTTTCCATTCGTCTGCCCAAGCATCTTTGGAGCAGAAGAATTTGGTGTAGGATTCCATGATGGTGTCGATAATCTTCAGATTATTCGCACGCAGGGAGGATCCGGTTTCGGTGATGTCGACGATGGCGTCGACAAAATCGGGAACTTTCACTTCGGTCGCACCCCAAGAGAATTCCACTTCAGCCTTAACGCCGTTTTCTTTCAGGTAGCGTTCCACAATACCCACGCCTTCGGTGGCGATCTTTTTGCCTTCGAGATCCTTTACGGTGGCGATATCGGAATCGTTCGGCACAGCCAGCACCCAGCGCACCGGGCGTTTGCTCTGCTTGGAGTAGACGAGGCTGCAGAGATCAACCACATCGGAATCATTGGCGGCAATCCAGTCCAGGCCGGTAATGCCGGCGTCGAGCATGCCATGTTCAACATAGCGGCTCATTTCCTGCGAACGCAGGATGCGGATTTCAATATCTTCATCGTCAATCGATGGGAAATAAGAGCGCGATCCGCCCTTGATACTGAATCCGGCTTTTTTAAAAAGCGCGTACGTCGATTCCTGTAAGCTACCCTTCGGCAGTCCGATAACCAATTTCTTCATAAAGTGTTTTCCTTTTTTGAGTTGGGAAAGCGGGAAATATAGTAGAACAAAGACGGGGCTCCAATACCTGATTGTGAAAAAGTTCCAGAGTTTGGAAGGCATTTAAAACCCCTTGTAGATTCTGCGCAAAATAGCTACTTTTATATTTACCAACGCACCCGTGGCTCAACTGGATAGAGCATGTGGCTTCGAACCACAGGGTTGCAGGTTCGAGTCCTGCCGGGTGCGCCATGTATTTCAATTCCATGAAAATTCACGTATTCATACTTTCTTCCCTGGTTTTGGCGGGGTGTACATCCAAGGTTGAGCGGATAACGGATCATGTAAAAACCCTGGGCGAACCGGATTACATTG
>CAKZQV010000141.1 GCA_937141895.1 uncultured Verrucomicrobiota bacterium | reverse complement strand
TTATAGCAGTTAACAGGAAATACGCTTCTTTGTTTGTGAAATATTCAGGCTAAAGGAGGTTCGATGAAAGAGGCGAAGAATTACGAGCTAGTTTGATTTTTTGAGCAGGATGGTCCGCATATCCGGATGGGCCAGCTCTTTAGAGGCCTCAATAATAGAGGGAAAATCCTTGGCCTCGATCAAAGCCGGTTTCAGGTCCGCCATCTGCACCATACGGATTGCATTGGCGCGTTTGGAATATTCCACGGCAATTTCAATCATGCCGGCCCGGTTCGGCGCTTGCCAGGAAAACGACTTTGGCAGAATCAGGGGCTCGTAGCCGTCCGGGAGAATAATGTTATACTCCACAATATGATCCACATAGCTGCTCCATGAGAGGGGCAGGGTACGTTCGTTGGAGCGGTAGGAAAGCAAGCCGTTTAATCCGCCCGGAACGGTAAAGTAGAGATATTCCCCGTCGTTCACGGCATAGCGGTCGGCCACAATGGAATATTCCAATTTGCCGGGATAAGTCTCGTATTTCGTGATCAGATCCGACGCGGCCTTGGCCGACTGTGAAATGCTGCTGACCAGTTCCAGATAATGACGGCGGCGGTTTTCCGGGGTGATTTCGGCATAGCCCTGATGGAAGCCTTCAAAGGCGGTGCCCTGTTTGATCGAGGTGGTGGTCATGCCGGCCTGGCCGTCTGCAGCAATGCTGATTTCATAAATCGCATGGTTGCGATTTTCCTTATCGCTGCTGACTTTGATTTGATCAAGGTCCCCATCTTCGAGTTCCAGCAGAGGCCGCCGGTCATACGGAGAGGCGCCGAGCTCGGCATACTGAGACGCTCCGCCCATAAAAATGTCTTCGTCATCGATTTTAATTTTCACGAGTACCTGGTTGAAGGCCTTTCGTTCCGGGACGTTCAACTCCAGTTCGGCCGCATCCGGAATCAGGGAGATCGCGCCAGTAAGGACAAATTTAGGATCAAGATCGGTTGCTTCCAGCAGGGCATAAAGCAGGATCATGCGGTCGGGGTTATTGCCATAGCGGTCCTGAAGCGTCACATCTGCACCACTCAAGGCGGAGAGCGGGAGACGGGTGAGCGCCGGGCCCGCCTGTCGAACATTTTCGGCCAGCCAGTCGCGCAGGGCGATGGCTTTTTCGCGATCACTGCTGAGCCCGGTCGTCAGCTTCTTCGCCAATTGTTCGGCCTGATCTTTATCTGCGGCATTGGCCATCAGTGCGGCCTGCACGATATCGCTGTAGGATTTCCAATCACTGGAAGAAACGGCGACGACCGGATTAAACGTATGCCACGGGGCCAAGGATTCTTCCTTTTTCACGGCCGGTTGGTCTTTGACGTTCCAGACATAGGAAATCGTTCCGGAGCTTTCGCTCTGTGTTTCCGGAATACCGGTATTCCGAATATTGAGCTTCAGGTCTGCGGGTGCCGTCAGCGTTACGGTTTTTGAGTCGATCGGCTCGTGGCCATTAAACGCCTGGCTCGAAGAGAAGAACGGTTTGCCGTCTACTTTTGAAACAAATTCATATTCGAGCACGCTGCCGATTTCCACACCCGGCAGATTGGCGACGAGTAGTTTTTCGGCGGGATAGCGCGGGGCCGAAGAAACCCAGCTGGCATCCATGATGTTTAACTCGTCTTCGCTCAGGTCTTTCACCGTGCCGTCCGGCAGCGTGACCTGGGCTTTAGTCAGTTCAATGCTTTGCCAGGCGGGATTGTAGGCCAGTTTGATTTCCGAGTTCGCCTTCTTACCGGCATAGGTCAGAATTTCGACGCGCGATTTCTGGGTCTGGGTCCATTGGCTCGGGCTCTGTAGATTTATGATGCTTTCGCTGGCCAGAATACGGACATCCGGCTCGGCCATATTTTCCAGGATTGGAAGATCGAGGATCAGCTTTTTGCGCAGGTTGTATTCAATATCCTTCAGATTATTTTTCAGCACCAAATATTGCTCCGGCGTAAATTCCACCGCATTCATCAGGAAGGTATTGGTGGCGGTCAGTTTTCCTGGCTGCTGGGCCACCTGAACATTCCAAGTCAGCTCATCACTATCGATCGTGCTGTATTCCGGAATATTGATCCGTCCCAGATCTTCCGGAATCTTCAGTTCGAGGGTTTCGTGGATGCCGGCGGTCATGCGTGTGTAGAGCGGATATTTCCGTTCTTCGAGTCCGGTTTGGCCGATCAGAAAATTGGCATAGCCCAGGGAACTTCCAAGCCTTGGAAGACTCAGCATTTTGTTTTTGCTTCCTTTAACCAAGAGATTGTCGGCGGTGTAGGCCAGATTAATGGTCAGCGGCTGGGAGGTGTCCCGAAGCTCTTTCGGCAGAATTTCCAATGATTGGAGCTCGGCGGTGGGCATCGATTTTTTTATGTGCCCTTCAAAGAAGCGCTTCCGTTCTTCGGGCTTAATTTTGGTGAAGTATCCGCGATAAATTGTGTCGTTGATACCTTCAAAAACCATGGAACTTTTTGCTTCCAGATTACCCAGCTTATCCAACGATCCGGTTGAGGTAATTTTCAACAGGTTATCTTCCGCCGGGATAATCGGGGAAGTGAGCAGGGTCTCGCCTTCGGGGCGGGCGACGATATAACTCATGTTCTGCAGGTAGGTCGGGAAAATATCCTTCGTATTTTCATCGGTAGAGTCCATTAGGATGTATTCGCCGTCATCCCCAAGCGCCGCGGTTACGGCATGATTGAAAAAGGGCTGGGGAACTTCTTCATCTTTCTTCGGGCCGGCCATAATGATGACCGGGAACGCTTCCACATCCACGTCCCGCAGCATGGCAGCAAGAAGGGCGGCTTTGTCGCGGCAGACGCCATAGCGATTGGAAAACGTCAGGCTCACATCGTGCGGTTCATAGCCCGGGGCTTCGTCCTCGGTCGTAATACCCATGTAGCGGATGTCCTGCGAAACAAAGTTGAAAACGGCATCAATCTTTTCCTGCGTGGTGGTTGCATCCGCCACGAGTTCCTTTGCCTTGGTTTTCATTTCCGGCGTGGTTTTCAAGCGCGGCAGGCAGAGATCCCAATACCATTTCGACAGGTCTTCCCATTCCTTCATAGTGCTCACCAGCAGGCGCTGCACCACGGTGTAGCGGGTCGGCATGTCGGGTTCGTCAAACATGCGAGGCACATCGTTTACTATCCATGTGTAGATAATCTTATCGCTCTGTTCGCTCTTCTCTTCCGTAAATTCAACGGTACCGGGAATTTCATCTTTCAGCGCAATCTTCACCAGCGGTAGTTCTTTGGGAGCAATCAGGCGGTAGGTCATGCGTTCATAGGGAGTCTGCCCCTCAAAGGTCTGGTACTCTGCAAACATGTCAGGCACCACCGCTTTGTAGCGCTGGCGACGGATCACATAGCGGAGGGTATCGCCCACCTCGAGGCCGGGAATGGAGAGTGTGAGGCGTTTGTTATTGGGGTTGTAAATGTTGGCGCTCATCTGCCCAGGATCCGTCATGACTTTACTGTTCGCAACGGGATCAATGTCCATTACGGAGCCATCCGGTTTAATGATCTGGACGCGCTCAAAATAGTTGGTTCCATACGCCACATCAAAGCCGAGCGTCATGGTGCGGTTGTCGCGTTTGCCTTTTTCGGTGAGAATTTTTACCGCCGTGTCATCCCACGAATCCGAGGTGCCGTCCGCCTGATATTCGATTTCAATAACATCATCAATCAGGACTTCGTCGGAGTCTGGATACTTTTCAGCTGTGGTACCGGCCGCCTGCTGTTTGATCGTTTCCAGATCCAGAAACTCTTTGGCGGAAAGGGGAAGGGTGAAACAAAAAACGGTGAATACCAACAAACCGACGCGCAACAAACTCTTCATACAGGTCTCCATAATAAAAAACTCCGGAGACCGTACCGATCGGGAACGGCTCCCGCAAACTCTTTCTATGGACCCATCGCGCCGCGAAAAGTTGAATTACAGGCCTTTTTTATTGTACTCGATCGTATTTCC
>CAKZQV010000140.1 GCA_937141895.1 uncultured Verrucomicrobiota bacterium | reverse complement strand
GTTGCGCCGTTTACGGAGCAGGCGGCTTTCATTTTTAATTATGAAGCCAAGAACAACACGGTTATTGGTAATGTCGATGTGTATGGCCTTGGGCGTCGGAGCTCGCCTCAAGTGTTGACCAATGATTACTGGACGGCGACGAGCGCGATGGATCCGACCGATGCGACGCTGATCGAACAGGATGTCATCACGGTAAACAGCACGTCTTTTGGACTGAAAATTATCCAAAACACCGCTTTGGTGGATTATCTCAACGCGCAATACGCCGGAGGAGCGGGCGCTGGAGAATATGTGTTCTTCCGCTTAAGCACAGATACTGCGCAAACGGGTGGCGCGAGCCGCTACCTGATTACTTCGGCCGACGCTGGAACGACCAACACCGCGCCCCGCCTCGTAACGAATGGAGAGCTCCCTCCCGCTCTCACCAGCGAGCGCCCGTTTATTTGGGTGAAGGACTCTGACAAGGCAGATATCCTCTCTAAAATATCCAGCCAATCTTGGGCTCAGAGCCTTTATAACGGGATCATTAATCGGGTGGCGAATAAAGTTTCCAGTCACCAGAATGATCGGGATGCATTTATTCGAGACTTACCGGTTCGTTGGAATACGAATCCACCGCTTTACAAAACCTATCCTGCGTACTCGGAAGCAAAAACCGGCTCAGAGAATATATTTAATGCGGGCGTTGATTGTGCGTTGTTATATTATCTGACAGGCGATGAAAAGTATGCGCGTTGTGCGGCGGATATTCTTCATAATGCCGTCAAAACCATATCGCCCGTTCCGGTAGCCAACAATATAGGAAATAATGGAGGTTGGATTAATCAGGATAATGGAACTGGGTTGTTGTATGAAACGCGAAATATGGGAACTCAATTGCCCATTATCTACGATTTCATGCATGCGTGGCTGCTGGAAAATCAGGTGTATGATGTGGATTCCGGCGGGATGGTGGATTTTGCCTTTAGTGATGCGCAAGAGGTCTTTCATACCTATTATGATTTGACACTGGCTCGGGGAAGCAAAGACACGAATTGGTCTGCGCTAATGGCCACCACCATGCTTAACTGCCTGCTGGCCTTTGATGATGAAGCCGAGCGCGACGCCGCGTTGCAGGTGTATTTGACGACGGGGTCCAACCGGCAGGCTCCACTCGATTATGATTATCGTTTTTTTGGCGAGGAAGGTAACATTTGGCCAGAATCATTGCAGTATGCATCATCGGTCGCTGAAATACGGTGTATGCATATGATTATATGTGAACGATATGATGCTAATTTAAATCTTTTTGATAGCTATCCTAATCTACCTACAAGCCTTCCACGCATACGGGATTTCATATATCCAAATGAATCGGACCAAGTTAGCTTCGGAGACGGAAAACGTCGGCGAGAAGGGCGGTCATTTTTTGAATATGAAATGATATATAGTCATGCAAAAGATCGCGGTTATACGGAGCTTTCATCGTTAATGGGTTCCTTAATTAACGGAGGTATTGATGCCAATGAGTATAATCGTTCCAGCCTGAAGAACTATTCTGATTTGGGTCCGCATTACGATCCGCTGCAATTGCTTTGGCCAAAGCCTTCTATTCCAGAAGCCCCCGTTCCTCATGTGGTTCCTCGAACCGATGAAATTCCGTTTGCTGGCATTACGCTGCAAAGAAATTTATCGCCGAATGGAGATAAGAAGTATGGTTTGATGGGGTTCGTTGGTGGTGCGTCCCATATTCACAGTCATGCCTGCGGTATGGCCATGGAGTTATACGGGTTGGGCGAGGTCATGGGCGCAAAGGCTGGGCGCACGAGTTATAACGACACGATTCATAAAAAGTATTACCGCCTGTTCGCGGCCAACAACACCATCATTGTGAACGGGGCATCCCGCGGCGATGGAGAATGGAAAAACTTGGGTATCGATACGGTAAAAAGCGAGTCCATGGAGCCACAACCTTTTGCAGAAGCCGTGTCTTCGAACCTATCGTTCACCTGTAGCTCGTTCAAAGACAATAAAGGGAATTTAGCGAATGCCACACAGCAGCGCACGCTCGCCCTCATCCGCACGTCGGATACGAGTGGCTTCTATGTAGATCTGTATCGCTCAAAATCGACCGTAAGAAGTCGCACGGCCACCACGCTGAACGGCGATGTTACGGATCAGTATCACGATTACATCTATCGCAATATTGGCGACCTCGCAATGACCATAAAAACGAACAACGCCACCCTGACGCTTTATGACCAACCGAACCGCTTCGCCAACGATATCGGAGATGATTGGGATCAGCCTGGCTGGCGTTATTTTGACAACACGCAAGTTTCGTATCCTGAGCAGGTCAATCTCTTTGCCCAGTTTAAAGCGACCCCTTCCGGCCAAAGCAGTATTTACATGGATATGCACATGCCCTCCATCGCTAGTCGCGAAGTGGCAAAAACCGATTCTCCGCCTATAACCTATGCACCGTCTCCTTATGATAATAGAGATTCTCCTACGCTTGTGATTCGCCAGATTGGAGATGCCTGGAAGAAACCGTTTGTCTCCGTTTTTGAGCCCCATTATGGCGCATCCGGTGGCACCGTGCTGGAAACGACCGCATTGTGGCACTCGGGAATCGTCGTCGGGGTGAAGGTTAAAAGCGTCGTTGGAGGAAGGCTGGTTACGCATTACGTGATTTCAAACCCGAGCGACAACCAGACCTATACCGACACAGCCAACGGCCTCAGTTTTCAGGGGCGTTTCGGAATCATTGCCGATTACGGCAGAGGCGACTATGAACTCTACATCGGGGACGGACGTTCGATGGCCTATCAAGGCAATTCCATGACCTCGGTGAGCGGTGACACCGAAGCCAGCATGGTGATCCGGCCCGGGCAGACCCCCGTCGTCACGGCCAACGATCCGGTACAAACGGAGGAGAACCCCCTCCCTGAACCGACTTCAACGCTGGTGGCCCACTGGCCGCTGGATGAAGGATTCGGAATAGTGGCGGAGGATGCCTCCGAATACAGGGTGGACGGACTATTGCTCAACGGCGCGACCTGGGGCAGCGACGCAGAACGCGGAACTTATGCGGTGTTTGATGGAACAAACGATCGGATTGCGACGCCCTTTACCTATGCCCTCGCCGACACCAACGACTTTACCTGGGCGTGGTGGGCGAAAAGTACGCTTGCTTCGACGGATAACACCCAGAAAGGTTCCATCATGGTGGGCAATCGCTATCCTGAACGCGTGAGTCCTAAATATGGATTCATAAAAATGACCCCTGAAGGGGCCCAGTTTGCCCGCACCGATAATGCGACCACCATTGATAAATACAACTATGCGGATCTTCCGCAGAATGAATGGCATCACTATGCGATGGTGAAAGATGGCACGAGCTATCAGTGGTATGTAGACGGCGTGGCGCAAGGTGCCCCATTGAACTTTTACTACAACGAAAGCGCCCCGATTCCGTTTTTTATTGGCGGCGATGACAACGGAACCGACCGGCCCAATGAGCATTTCGAGGGCGGTATCGACGACGTGTTGCTGTATCGCGTAGCGCTGACTCCGCAACAGGTAAAGGACGTTAACAACGGAAAGTATCCCTATGCGCCGTTGGTATACGGTATGGTTGCCGGCTGGGATACGTGGAATAGTCCAACCGCACCCATCGCATCCATACTCGCGTCGAAC
>CAKZQV010000139.1 GCA_937141895.1 uncultured Verrucomicrobiota bacterium | reverse complement strand
GAAGTTGATGCAAAACTGATGGACGGAACGGTCGGGATTCACAATATCCGCATTCCCAATTCCCCCGGCTTCAATGCCAGCAATATCTTCCATCTGGCCCAAATTACGATCGCACTCGAAGCAGACTCCCTCTATTCAGACCAGGTCGTCATTAACGAAATTTTCATCGATACGCCGCTCGTAGACCTCGAGCAGACCGAAACCAGCGGCAATGTTTCAGACCTTCAGGCCGCACTCATGCAGTTTGTTCCAACCCCGGAACAAATGCCTAAATTCCCCGAGAGCAAAAAGAACGTCGCGGCAACGGAAGAGCCCGCCACAACCAACACCCCCATTCTCATCGCCGATCAGCCTATCGTGCTGCATCAACTGACCCTCACCAACCTCGCGATCAACCTGAAGCTTCCGATCACCACCAACCGGACCGAAAACATGATGGGTTCCTTCAATCCCATGGATAAAATATCGCTGAATAAACTCAACCCTATGCATGCAGGCTCGCTGGAAGAGGTCATGGACCCGAATGCCCCGATAAAACTCGTCGCCTTTAAAAACCTCTCGCTCGAACCGCTAAAGGGCCTGCTCTATATCGACGACATGCGCATTTCCAATCCGCCGGGGTTTTCCCGTAACAACCTCGTGGAAATTGAACAGTTCCGGCTGGATATTGATCCGGACAGTATCCAGACCGACATCTTCCATATTGAAGATATCCTGATACAAAAACCGCGCATTCGCTACGAGCGGCAGATTAAAACCGACAATATCAAAGCGCTGCAGCAGGAAATTGAAAAGGCCACTATGCGCCGACAAAATGAGATGGAAAAGACGAATAAAACCCAGCCGACGGAACACGCGGAAACCACTCCGGTTCAGACTGCTCCTCCAGAAGACGAGCAGAAGGTCATTATCGACCGGGTCCAGATTCCCAACGGCCTCGTTCGAGCCAAGCTTTCCATTGCTCCCGCCATGCCCGTTCCGCTGCCGACCATCGAAATCAAGGATATCGGCAAAGAGGGCGAGGGTGCCACGCTGGCAGAAGCCGGCAGTATACTTTATGGCACCGTCTACGACTCGATCATAAAAGCCGTCGCCAATACCACAGGATTTGCCACGGATACCCTCAAAGGCATCGGCGGCCTGACCTTCGATGCTCTGGGCGGTGTTTCCGACGGTATCGGCAACATGACCAAGGGCGCAACCGAAGCGGCGGAAAAAACCATAGAAAAATCGAAGGAACGACGCAGACGACGCGCCGGTGGCCGCCGCACCGCCGTCCCTTAAACCTAGATCCGGGAACTTTCCAATCATTGGAAAAAAGAAAAGCCCCCCGAAAATTCGGAGGGCTTCATCATTTCCAGAGGCTGGAAATATTGGCGGACTATTTATCGCGCGGAACACGATGTCCGGTTCCGCCGCCGGAACGCTTCTGACCCGCACGGTGATGACCACCCTGCGGACGGCGTCCACCACCGCGATGCCCGCCCTGCTGCGGGCGGCGGGCGCGAGGCTTACGAGGCGGCGCTGACGGAAGTTCGGCCAGCATTTCCTCGGTCGGCATTTTACACGGAAGATCCATACCGAGCAGTTCTTCAATCTTCGGCAGCTCGAATGATTCCATTTCGCAGGCAAACGTGATCGACTGACCCAAGGACCCAGCACGGCCGGTACGGCCGATGCGGTGCACGTAGTCATCCGGATTTTCCGGAATATTAAAGTTCACCACGTGGCTCAGCCCATCGACGTGAATACCACGCCCGGCAACATCGGTGGCTACCAGCACTTTAACTTTTCCGGCTTTAAAATCCTCCAGAATACGCATGCGTTTTTTCTGGGTAACGGCGCCGGACAGCATCTCGCACTTGTGTCCGTAGCGGTCGAGATCTTCGGAAAGACGTTCGGCCTGATCACGGCGATTGGTGAAGATAATGATTCGGTCCGGATTATCGTTTTTAATGATGTTATACAGCAACGTGAACTTCTGGTCATCGGTCACAATAAAGACCTTCTGATCAACCGTGTCCACGGCCACCTGCTCCGGCTCAACATCAATCCGTTCCGGATCCACCATCCAGGCCGCCGCAAGCTTCATAACATCGTCTGAAAGCGTTGCGCTGAACAGTACCGTCTGGCGCTTTTCCTTGGCCGGCGTTTTGTAGATAATACGGCGAACATCCGGAATAAAGCCCATATCGAGCATGCGGTCGGCCTCGTCGATCACCATGATTTCGGCGTGGCTGATATTCACCACATTCTTGTTTTCGAAGTCGAGCAGTCGGCCCGGCGTGGCGACCACAAT
This sequence comes from uncultured Verrucomicrobiota bacterium, assembly GCA_937141895.1. Lineage (GTDB taxonomy): Bacteria > Verrucomicrobiota > Kiritimatiellia > Kiritimatiellales > Pontiellaceae > Pontiella. The sequence goes on along the minus strand of CAKZQV010000139.1, from coordinate 4,237 downwards.
ATCAACCAAACCATCTTCCAGTTCGCGTTGCTGTTTATTGTAGTCCATCCCGCCGTAGAGCACCACGGTGCGCAGGCCGGTGAACTTATTCAGCCCTACGGAATCTTCACCAATCTGCATGGCGAGCTCGCGGGTCGGCGCAATGATCAACGCACGCGGGCTGGACGCACTGTGTTTTTCCAATGGATTTTTCAGGCAGTGGTTAATGATCGAAATCAAAAACGCCGCGGTTTTGCCGGTGCCGGTCTGGGCACGCCCGGCCATGTCTTTGCCTTTCAGCGTACCGGGCAGAATTTCACCCTGAATTGGCGTGGCATATTCCCAACCGAGCGCATGAATGCTCTGCATCAGTTTCGGGTGCAGCTCCAGATCATGGAAACGGATTTTACCTTCTTCCGGCGCGATTGTGAACGTTTCCGGATCCCACGGAACATCTTCTGTTTTACGCCGTTCAGTGGCACCTGCGGTTACGGTATAGGGAGCGTCCGCCGGACGTTCGCGCTTAGGTTGCTGCTCGCGACGAGGTCTTTTTTCACCGTCATTCCGGCGGGGCTTTCTGTCGCCGTCGCCGCGCGGCTCGCGTTTTTTTCGTTCCGGACGTTCCGACTTAATGCCGTGTTTTTCGTTCCAGCGTTGTTTCAGTCGTTTTTCGTAGGCCACCCGGCGGTCTTCTTCCTCCGGACGGAATTCCTTCATCCGTTCAATCTCTTCAGGACCGAGCTCAAACGGCGGGGCCTCCTTCTTCGGTGCACGCGGCTTACGCGGCGGGCGCGGGGGTCGATCGTCCTGCGGCTTGCCGCCTTTCGGTCCCTTGCGCTGGCCCTGCGGCTTTTTCCGTGGCCCGCCCGCGCCTTTTCCCTTTACGGGTTTCTGGCCGGGGCGCCATTCAACGGTGCCGGGTTCGGGCTGTTTTTTCTTCTGTTGTGATTTGGACGATTTTTCCTGTTGTTTCTTTGCTCCGTTATTATTCGGCTCGTCCTTCTTACCGAACACAGAAGCGATTTTTTTGAGTAAGCTCAATTTCCAGTCCTTTCGCATCCGAAGGGCTGGAAGAATGGATTACTGGATCCGTATGTCTTGCTTTAAAATGGGTCGCCTGACGTTCTCCTGCTTTAGGCTCAAATCCTTGTGTAGTCCAAAATCCATTCTTCCATCATCAATCGGATGATGCGTTTTTCAGTATGTCCTGTAACCAATGGCAGGCCATGCCCTGTGCATGTCCTCCGTTCACGTCTTCATCGAACGGTGCCTGCTCATTCTTATCTCCCACGGGCCCTGTCATGACCGTCATGGGAACGGGCTCAGAGGTATGCCCCTTAAGGGCAACCGGTGTGCGGTGATCGGTGCAGAGAACCAATGTGTAGTCCTCGCCGCGATTTTCCAACCATTGGAAAACCGGTGTACACACTTTTGAATCAAACTCTTCGATGGCGAAGGTTTTCTTCTGTGCATCACCCATATGTCCGCATTCGTCCGGCGCTTCGATATGAACGTAAACAAAGTCCTCACGTTCAAGAATCTCGAATGCCGCGTCAATTTTGCCCTGATAGTTGGTGTCCAGGAAGCCGGTCGCACCTTCAATGTCGGGTGCTTCCAAACCGGCTAGTTTTGCGATGCCCTTCAGCAGGTCGACCGCGGAGATAACGCCGCCGCCTAGGCCGTAGAGGGACTTGTATGACTCCAGCTGCATGGCATTGCCCTGCCCCCACAGCCAGATTTGCGTTGCGGGCTTTTTGCCTTCCGCAATACGCTTCTGATTCACCGGATGATCCGCAAACACGGTTTTCGATTTTTCTACTAAATCGCGGATCTCATCCTCCCGATTTCCTGCCGGCAGATTATCTGCAACCGGCTTATCGGTGAATTCATGCGGAGGCTCACAGTGGCACTCCGCAGGGCCATTATTCCAAACCAGAATATGGCGGTACTGCACACCGGGATAGAAGGTCAGCCCTTCCGCCCCGAGTTCTTCCTGAAGCGACTGCACCAAGGCATGCGCTTCTTCTGTCGTAATGTGTCCGGCGGAATAATCATCCATGATTCCATCATTGGTCACCGTGACCAAATTGCAGCGAAACGCCACATCTGACGGTTTCATGGGAATATCCGCGCCTGCGGCCTCGATCGGCGCGCGTCCCGTATAGTTCAGGGACGCATCATATCCGAGCAGGGCCATGTTGGCGACGTCGCTTCCGGGCGGCAAACCCTCTGGAACCGTCTGTACCATGCGCGTTTCGCCCAACGCTGCGAATTTCCGAATGGTCGGACAGTCCGCAGCTTGCAGCGGGGTCTTATTCCCCAGCGCTTCAACTGGATAGTCGCCCATCCCGTCGCCACATAAAAACACGTATTTCATTCACTTAATTCCTTTAAAACGAGGTTCGTGAAATCGACCGGATCGTCCAGGCGGTTTTCAATGACATCCACCATTAAATCAATATCCAGCCGCTGATATTCGTGAACCAGCGTATTTCTGAAGCCGATCATACCTTTCAGCTTTCGTGCCAGATCTTCCGGTATGATCCCGGCCGCTTTCAACAGCTCGAAGCTCTCCCGTGATTCTTTCGGCAACCCCAGCTTCCGCAGCTTGATCACATGATTCGCCAGATCTATACACTGCTCACATGCACGCTGCAGGTTGATCGCAATCGCATCCTGCTTCAGAAAATCTTCCGAAAACTTGATTTCAGAAGGACGGGCATAGTAATCGCGAACCTGCTTAAGGCAACGCTCAATACTCTCTTTTTTATTGAGGGCAACATCCGTCACGCCACAAACCTGCCTTCTTCCACCGCGGCCTCGATAATTTCCCGCCGTTCCTCATTCAATTTCTGATATTCTGATACCACCATCATCTCAAATTCATCTACGGCAAATTGATCCGCAGTGAAAACACGCCGATCAGACATGATAATCTCTTTCTGGAAAACGGTATTCACCTCTCTCAGATGGATGAGATCAACAGATTTTCCAAGCAGATCAACCAGCTCACCCGTCAGGTCGAGCATCACCCCTGATCGGTGCGTATGCACCGGAGGCAGCAACACCGCCATATCCACATCACTATCCGGCCGTTCATCTTCTGTTCCATGGGATCCAAAGAGATAAACAGCCTGAACGTCCGGCAGGTGGCGGGAGATAACTTCTATGGTCGATTCTATTTCCATAATCGATTAATGGCCGAAATCTCTCGAAAATGACTGCAAAAGGCAATTCATAAGAACACCCAATTACAACCGCTTTAGTCCTCTTTTTCCAATCCTTGGAAAAGAATCACATATACAGGTTCAATGATTTCAGCAAAAATAACTTTCCAAACCTTGGAAACCTGCCTATATCGCACCTCTTGAAAACACAAAAAACAACATGGTCACCGGAACAGTCGGCAGAGATTTACGGCATCAATAACTGGGGGGCGGATTATTTCAGCGTCTCTGATGCCGGAGAAGTCATCGTGCATCCCCACGGCAACGGCGTGGGCGTCAGCCTGCGCGATATCGTGAACGGCCTGACCGATCGCGGCATGGACATGCCCGTTTTACTGCGTTTTTCTGATATTCTCGACTCCCGGATCAAGCTGCTGCACGAAGGCTTCGGCCGCGCAATTTCTGATTTTAATTATGAGGGAAATTACCGCGGCGTTTATCCAATCAAGGTGAACCAGCAGCAGCAGGTGCTCGAGGAAATTACCGAATTCGGCGCTCGCTACCACCACGGGCTTGAAGCGGGGAGTAAACCGGAGCTGATTGCAGCTCTTTCCTATATGCACGATCCGGAAGCGTATCTGATTTGCAACGGCTATAAAGACGAAGAGTTTGTCGATCTCGGGCTCTATGCCTGCAAAATGGGCCTTCAATGTATTTTTGTGGTGGAAACCCCCTCCGAGCTTGAACTCATTATTGAGCGCTCGGTTGCCCTGGAAATCTCGCCAAAAATCGGCGTTCGGCTCAAATTATCCACTCAGGCTTCCGGACATTGGAATCATTCCGGCGGCGAACGCAGTGTATTCGGCCTGAACCCCTCGCAGGTCTGCGACCTGGTGGATCGGCTGAAAGAAGCCGAAATGCTGGATTGCCTGCAATTACTCCACTATCACGTCGGCTCGCAAATTCCCAATATTCGGGATATTCGCGAAGCGGTGGTGGAGGCCTGCCGGGTCTATATCGGGCTCGCGAAAGAAGGGGCCCCGATGGGCATCATCGATCTCGGCGGCGGGCTGGCCGTGGATTATGACGGC
>CAKZQV010000138.1 GCA_937141895.1 uncultured Verrucomicrobiota bacterium | reverse complement strand
CGCAAATTCCGCAAAATCAGCGGGAAACTCGCTGGTCGGGCCATTCACACTTAAATCGGGATAAAGAGTGCTTGCAGAAGCGCTTAAGAGGAAAATTCCTGAACCCAAAAAGGCGGGTAAGAGGAGGAATCTGCTCTTCGAGATTGTATTGAGATAGTTTTTCATCTTGGTAATCCTACATTGATAGCCTTACCGGAATTCTAACCGGTCATGGCATTCCACCATTAGCAAACGTTGAATATTGCGTGAGCTATGTAGCAAACATCGCGCCAAACTTTGCTATTATCATAATTACAAAGTAATTAGGTTCTCTTTATCAGGACCCGAAATATGGCCTGATCATCAACAAATTCAAATAAGGCCGCAGTCACATACATTCGATTCAATCGCGCAAAAAAGAAGATAATCCTAGATCCGGGAATGGCCAAGTTTGCTGAAGCTGCAACGGTTGAAAGCTGAAGATGTAGTTTCCTACTTCGATGCTTTAAAACTGTAGCAGATGCCGTGAAATCGGCCACCCGAAGGGTGAAAATGAAAGAAACAAAACCGCATCACCTAAAGGGTTAGGCTGAAACTTGATGATTAAACTCACGGTTATTGATCAACAACATGTTTCTTTCATTTTCATATCTGCATCTAGGATAATTCACCGTTCGTTTTTGCTGAATATAACGACACTTGTCAGTGCTAAGAGATGCCCGGATTCTGAGTCGACACCATCCACAATTCAGGGAAAAAATCATCCCCCAATTTTTGGGGTAAAACCGGGACAAACCAGCAGTCAATCGCAGAGTAAAAATGACGATTTTGTGCACGAAGTACATTGCCGGACTTCTTAGATATTGCTAAACCCGAAATAAAATACTTACACACCTGTATTTATATATAACATTACGCTGCCGCCACTGGTCGATCGGCATTCTTCCACCGAAACCATTCACCACTTTATCGTTTTTCAACTTCCTAAGCATTTTGACGATGCTGCTGTATTATCGCACCAATCCGTTGAAATCATGTTGGCCGATAACATTTCCAAACAATCCCTGTTCAGAACTGGATCATACGAGGGAAGCAGCAAGGCCGTACCACATCGCAAATCATTATTCCCAAACCGATCATTTTCTAAAAACTCCAGAAAAACGACCCTCAAGCCCCAGACTACTGAGTAATAAATGTTCTCAATAATCAATCTCTCCCATACGACTTATAGCCTCCGCCATACCCGGAACTATACCCCTCCGCCCCATCAAACAGACCGGCCAGCGAATGAGAGACATCATTTGCAATGCAACCCAGCACATGTGCATCGATTTCATTGAATTTATCGAGCGAAAATTTAAGCCTTCGGCGATTCGTTTTCCCAAGTCTGGAAACCAAAATGATACAATCGACCAGATTGGCCAGAATCCGGGCATCAACAACAGGACCAAGGGGTGCAGAATCAATGATTACACGATCATAATTATTTCTCGCCCAGTCGAGTAATTCAACCGTGTCTGAACGCCCCAACAACTCCGCCGGGTTGATCTGACCATCTTTCCTGCTGCTGATAACATCCAGATTGGGAATAATATCCGGGGTAACCAATGCCGCACACGTTAACTTCCGGTCTGAAGTGGAGAGCCACTCAAGCAGACCCGGATGGTTCTCATCAATATTGAAAACTTTTGCCATCTGCGGTCGGCGAAGATCCGCATCAATCAGCAGAGTACGCACCCCATTCTGCGCGGAGCTGATCGCTAGGTTACACGCGGAAACCGTCTTCCCCTCGCCGGGCTCCACACTGGACATAAGAACAACCTTCGTATGGCTGTTGTATTTCTTCGATGATATGAGTGAGTTGATGCCGGCAAACGTTTCGACCATCGGATTAAATTTATCCCGCAGCGCAATGGTCGCCAGATTATTACGTAAATTCTGCCGCTTATGAGCTGGAACTGTAGCCAGGATATTTAAACCCAATTCTTTGAGTGCCGTGACGGTCTCAATTTTATCGGTCAGAAAGGCCAGTAAAAAGGCGAACGCACACCCCACCACAGTTCCCAATATTACGCCGGTTGCAAGAATTTTAGTTTTTACCGGACTAACGGGGAATCGCGGGACCGTTGCTGTTCGAATCACTTTCGTGAAGGCCATATTTTCATCTGCTGATAATCGGGCCTCCTCCACACGGCGAAGCATAGTCTGATAAGCATTGTCCGCGGCATCGCGGCGTCTTTCCAGGCTCTGGAGACGCTGCGCTCCGGATACTACTTGCTTTTCAAGCTCCAGAGCCTCGTTATTGAGGCTGTTGATGCGCTCATCAACCAGGCCAACCTGCTTTTCCAACAATTTAATTTCACTCAAAACAGATTGGGTTGATGTATTAATAAATTGCTCCAAACGATTCCGCGCTCGGACTTCTCTTTCAGCTGCCGCTCGATATTCCGGATGAATTTCAGTGTATCGATCCCCTGCAGCCAACAAATCGTCATTGGCTGATCTCCATGCGCTAATTAGCTCATTAAGCTGCTCCTCCTTTGGAAGTCCGGTCGGTAGCATTTCCAGATTATGCTTCAACTCTTTCAGCCCAGAGACATAATCGTACACAGCCTTTCGGGAAGAAAGTCGACTGACCAGCTCATCTTTTTCCAAGGATACAGCCAGCAATGACTGCCCAACCGCAGTTTTCCTTTGCTCCAGCGAGTCCAGTCGAAAGTCCAAACGTGTCGCAGCAAGCTGGGTCTCCACTTTTTCGAGAGAATCCTTCTGCTCCTGCACCTGCGAAACCAGCCATTTAACCGCCTCATCGGAAATGGCCTTATTCTCTTCCATCATCAAGACACCGGCACAATATGTTAGTATGTTAACCAGTCGGGCTGCAAATTCCGGATCAGAATCCTGGTAAGAAACGTATACAATGTCAGCACTTGGATCCTTATACCATCGAACATAGCGAAGACAATCAGCCAGCACTTCAGCACCTACTGCTGTTTCACCATCACCTTGTGCTGGGTATTGCTTCATATATTCCCGGGCAACGAGGCGCTCCATCGCCGGCGACTTGAATTTGGCAAATCGAGTGTTGAAAATTGAATCGGTATCACCACCACTGTCTTCAAACACAGCTTCACTGGTGGTCACTTTCGGTCGGCGGACGCTCATCTCCAGTTGAGCCTCGGCAACATAAATGGGGGTGGTCTGCTGCAAATACAAAATAGCGGCTAAACCGCCCATAATGGTAAAGAGGATGACCTGAAGCCAGCGATGAAGCACAATACGCAACAAATTCATTGGAGCCAGAAAACCACCACGCATTCCTCCTGCATCGTTATTGCCAGAATGCTGCCCCATCGGCCTGACCCCTGCGTTGTTACCGTCTTCTGATTTCATGTTTGTGCCATCACCCTGATCGATTGATATATAAACTATCGAGACTTACTGGAAGCTCTCTTGTTTCGGTCTCTTCAAACCACGCATCTTTAAGCATGATATATGCCACCGAATTTAAAGGTCATCCAACTTCAATTCATTCCGTTTGATCGAATCATATAATCAAAGAAAGAAAAACATAGAATACCGTTTAATTCGGCATTCAGAACCATCAGGAAACCTCAACTATTCCAGTTGAAAAAAAAACGCGGCCCGAATTCCGCTAACAATGACTGAACATAGTGTTACAAACCTGTTGAACAGGATGCCCGAAAAGCGACATTCAAGGTATGGTTCACCAACAGAAACGGAAAACTACGCCTAGAGCGCATAGTCTAAACGAATGGCGATGACGGTCTGATTGACGGGCTGTTCATCATTCACGTAGTCACCTGAGAGAGAAAGCCCGAACCGGGTCGTTATGTCATATCGGCATTGCGCTGAAAAAAAGTGCCGAACGCCTCCGTAAAGCGAATCAGCACTTTTGCCATCGACCGCATCGTCGTAGCTATGCAGAACCTGAAGGCCAAGACTCCATTTAACCAAAGGTTCCCAGCCAGCCCCATAGCCAGCGCGATACGTCATGCGCGCTGGACCGCCGGCATATCCTGGCTGATAGTCGTTTCCGCCAAATACATAAGCCGAAACCTTGTCCGTCACCTGCCACTGACCGCGGATATCCGACAATACCCCCTGACTCGAACCAGAAAGCTCATAGTCGGCATACCCATATCCGATCAGGGCGCGCAACGAAGTCTTATCCGTAATCACACGTACAATGCCCACATTGAAAGAGGCGGTGTTCCCATCCTCATCACCATTCACCTGCAGTTCGTAATAGCCATCAACCAGAAATGTCGTTTTCGGTGAATAAACAAAATTCATTTCAGCACCAACACTGTGGGTTTGCCATTCCGCAGATTCGGCCGCAACAAACTCCTGATAATAGTGCTGCGCAAAATAGCCCGGAATGATGGCAATTTTATCGGAGATCGACAAAAAGTAGGCGATACTTCCCTCGGTAATACTGCGACGACTTTCTCCATCAGTGAGAATAGGATCCGGCCCGGTTCCGGTATCGGGATCGTAGGACGCATTATAACTCAATGTTTTGGCCAGATCAGTAGACAGGTTCCACCTCAGGAGACTGGCCTCTGAGCCAACATCTGCGCCTAAATTATAAAAATCATCATTCAGGCTTCTGTTCTCTGAATAAAATCGATAGCCATACGATGCCGTAGCAGAAAGAGTGTATCGCGCTGGAAGATTACGCAGCGTCACTCCGGCACTAAGCTCTGAATAGTAATCGCTTGAGGCATTACCTGCACTATCGACCTGAACGCGGTCATCATATGCAACCACCGCATCGGCCACAGGAAGAAGTTCGATCCCCTTCAGCCGGATCCCTTGCGGCCCAGAATCATCCTGCCCGAAAACCGCCCAAGGAAAGACCAGAAACAAAAGCACTCCAGCACGATACAAACGGTTCATTTACCATATCCGTTCAGGTACAAACACAATATCACCCGAAATCAATTTCACATCGGCAGAGGCATCGCCTCCCTTGCCAATAGCGGTATAATCGATTTTTACCTGTTTTTTCCGGCCATCTTGATCGGTTCGAGTAACCCGAATTTCACTTGTTTTTGCGCTGGCAGCAAAGCCCCCGGCTTCCTGAATGACTTCAGTCAGATTCATTCCATTCATATTCGTGAGCGCAATACGGCCCGGTTGCCTGACTTTTCCCAAAACAATCACCGTTCCGAATGCACCGGCATCGGTACCATTTGTAACCAAGGAAAGCATAATGACCGGCCGCTCAATGTAATAAGCCCCATAGGTCTCTGCGATTTTATCCTGCGCCTCACCTAGAGTACAACCGCTCAGCGTGACATCACCAACCAAAGGGAGGGTTACAATGCCTTCGGGACCAAGTGCGGTGCGATACGACACCACTTCCATCGTCCCCCCTACCTCCACGGAAAGCTCAATGGTATCACCCGCCTCAAATCCATTTCGCGGCTTGGGCGCCACTTCAGTGGGATTCGAAAACTCTGTTGCCGTAACAACAGGATCCGTGGTTTCACAACCAACCATGAACAGAAGGAATGAGCTCAGAACTATAAACAGGAACGATCTGTACATTTTTTCTCCATTTACGAAAAAGCGATCTGCTTTACAACAGACCGCTCTGTTAGACCATTCTCCCCATGGCATGGCAAGTTCTTCATAAGACAATATCCTAAGTGCCGGGAACAACCGGAGGGGGAGTAACAGGTCCGGATGGTCCACTGACACTGTCACCACCGCCACCGCCACCGCCATCGCCACCACCACCACCGCCTGCCGTTGCCGCAATGGCCACGCCCCCCACAACCACTGCTTCACCCAGCAGAATGCGACCAGTTCGACCGGCATCTTCCGACCAGGCAACGGGATTCACCCATGAAAGGCTTCCTCCTGTAGAGACAGGATTTTTCCAACGATTCGGGGATACAATGGCTACAAAATCTCCAACGGACGAAAAATCAACTCCGACTTCGGCATACGAGCCATACGCATTGGAATATCCTGACCCGGTTAGCCGAGGGCCTTGCGCCCCCCCTACACCATGCATGGAGGTACAACCGGATAAAAAGGCAACTGAAACCAGACTGCTTAATAATTTAATAGCGTTCATACCTGATTCTCTCAGAAAGACTCAATCGGTCAGGAAATGACCAATCCACTTGCTGAAGACATATTCACCACTGGCTTCATCCCAAATTCCGACCCAGTACCAGTGGCCCCATTGGGGAACCTCAAACTCATAGACTCCAGAATTATCGTAGGTTTCAAAATCCTGCAACCAGGTGCCGGCAGTCTGATCCCAAATACATACCAGGTGACTCCCCTCAACATCGACGATGGCCAATCGTTCGGTCGGAAGTCCGACCTCGCCACCAATGGCTCCGAAACAAAGAGCGAACATAATCATTGCGATTGCTTTTTTCATCTTTCCATTTCTCCTTCGTTAAACTGTATTAAAAGCGCAACCAGGCGGCATGAACCTCATCCCAGGCTCCATCCGTCGTATTCGATTCCGAAATCGAGATCCAGTACCACTTATTTGTATCCAGGTTCTCTAGAACAAACTCATCAGGAGATTCGGTGGGACCATAATTCATGAATTCACCGGTGTCGTAATCCATAACCTCGGCAAAGACGGTTTTTCCTTCAAAACCAGTGAGCGGATAAATAATCTGTGTGCTGATCACGCCGACAGAGATCGTATGACGGGCAGTTTGACCGCCAAAGGCCGCCGTCACTTCAACAGAGATATCTGATTCCACATTTCCTGCCATGAACAATCCGGAAGCATCAATGCGGGCTGAACCTGAATCAACGGTCCACTCAGGCGTAACCTCAACAATCGAACCATCCGAATAGGTAGCCTGACAGGTCAGCGAAACCGCAGACACTTCTTCAACTGCGGTCGCGCCGCTGATGGCAATCGACTCAAGCAGAACCTCACCCACCGGTGCATCTTTGAGTGCGATCTTAAGAGAGACGTCCAAACCACCGAAGCCGGCCCAGACACGGACCCAATCATCGTTGCTCAATGCACCGACGCTCAGCGTACCGGCTTCATCAATTTCAGCCAGTGTGTCCGTCACGGACCACTCCGGATCAACAATAAGGGAAGAGCCGTCTGAATAGGTAGCCGTGCAGGTGTAAGTGGAGGATGCATGCTCATTCACAGCTTCATTCCCATCAATCGTCAATGAAACAAGAACAGGATCATCAAAACGGATCTCCACATCGACGTAATCGGATTTCCCACCATAAGAAGCGGTCAGCGTCACCACCTGATCAGATAGAACTTCACTTGCCGTGAGTGTTCCGTTTTCGTCCATATCGGCATACAAAGAGTTTTCACTCCACGCAGGAACAACGGCCTTGGAGGTGTTGTCATTATAGTATGCCGTACAGGTGTAACTCGCCGTCCCGCCATCAGCAACAAAGGCTGGCCCTGAAATTTCGATGCGCTCGAGAACCGGCG
>CAKZQV010000137.1 GCA_937141895.1 uncultured Verrucomicrobiota bacterium | reverse complement strand
AGGACTCCAGGTTTTCATCCTGGCAACACGGGTTCGAGTCCCGTAGGGGTCGCCACCTCTTTTTTCTCCTTACCTCCTTGTGATGCTCCAGGGCATTGCAACGAAAGCCCTGTGTTCCGAGCACAGGGCTTTCACTTTTTAAGGCCTAGCGCGGGTTTTTCCATTGCTTTTCCAAGGGTTGGAAATATCTTAGGTGAAGCCGATTTTTAAACCGCTTTTTTGAGGATGGATTACACCATGGAAATTTTCGATTCAATGCTGCTTTCAATGCCGATTGCCGATGTCAGTTCTGCATTCTGGGACAGTACGCTGCCGGGCAAGGCGATTGTTATTCTGCTGTTTATCGGTTCGGCCGGTGCCTGGACGATTATGTATACCAAAGGGGTTCAGCTCCGCATGGCCAGCCGCACGACCCAGCAGTTTCTCGCCGCCTTTCGCGCGATGAAAAATAATCCCACGGCACTCTACGCCCGCGAAGAAGAGTATCCGGCGACCCCGCTTAATGATATTTATCAGGCCGGTTGCGAAGGGCTTGGCTACGAACTTGCGGCCCGGGGCATTGATCCAGACGACGCACTCATGGATGAAACCGCCTCCGAGCTGCATCGCCGCCTAACCTTGAACCAACTCGAAACCATCCGCTCCGTCGTTGACCGTAATGTGGCCGATGAAGCCCTTAAGCTTGAAGGACAGATGGGGCTGCTGGCAACGGCCGTCAGTGCTGCTCCGTTTCTTGGCCTTCTGGGTACGGTCTGGGGCGTGATGGATGCATTCAGCGGCATGGCGCAATCCGGCTCCGCGGCACTTTCTGCCGTGGCTCCGGGTATTTCCGGCGCCCTGCTGACGACCATTGTCGGCTTGATCGTGGCACTGCCCTCGATGGTCGGCTATAACATGCTGTCGTCCCATATCCGCCAGATTTCCGTGCAGATGGATAACTTTGCACAGGAATTTACGTCCGAGATTCAGAACACTTACGTAATCGAAGGATAAGGCATTAGGCAAAAGGCAATAGGCATTAGGGAAATGCTTAACACTTAAAACCTGAAACTTAAAACTGACCCATGGCTCGAAGAACCAGTCTTGTTAATTTGAATCAGATCAGCGACATCAATATGACGCCGCTGATGGACCTGACATTTATTCTGCTGATTACGTTTATCATCACGTTTCCGCTGATAGAACAGGGCATTGCCATCAATTTGCCGAAGGGCAAAGCGGCGGATATGAAGGAGTCGCAGACGCGTTCCATCAGCCTGAACCTCGATAAACAGCTCTATCTCGACGATGTGCCGGTTTCGGAAGGCGAACTGCTCAGCCAGATGACGCAAATCGGCATCGATGATCCGAATACGACGATTTATGTCCGCGCCGACCGCAAGCTGCCCTATGGCGACGTGGTGGCAATCATGAAAATTCTGCACGATGCAAGCATCACCAAAATGGCGCTGGTTACGGAGGCGGATCAGTAGGTCATGAACCGGTTTCAGCGCAAAGCAACTTTGGTGATTTACGGCGCGCATGCGTTTGTCTTTTTCTGGTGTTTTGTGGTGCTTTTATGGATGTCGGCCTTAAAAGGTTGTTTTCAGCCCAAGCCGAAACCTGAAATTGTGACATTTATTGAATTCGGCCAACCCGCATCGCCGGTGGCCGTTCAGGAAGTGGAACAGATGCAGCCGCCTGAGCCTTCGCCACCGGAACCGACGCCGCCCCCGGTTGAGCCGGTAAAACCCGCTCCGATTCCGGAACCGACGAAAAAGATAATCAAGCCGAAGGTGGAGAATAAAGAACCCAAGGTTACGCCCAAAAAAGTGGAAAAGCCGAAATGGACGCCTAAGAAAGCTTCCGAAATTGACACCTCGAAAGCAAAGAGAATTGAGCCGGTAAAGCCGGCGGTTGATCCATCAGAAATTTCCCAGGCTCTGAAAGGGGTTCAGTCCAATGAAAAACTGCCAACCGCGCCCGGGCCGGTTGGAAATCCGGATGCCGATGCGGCGTATATTGCTCAGATCGGGCGTTTTTTTGATTCAAAGTGGGCTGAACCTCCCAATGCCTCTCCGGCCTCATCGGCCATCTATCGGATTTATATTTCGCAGTGGGGTACGATTACCAAGCGGACCAAAATTCAGGGCTCGGGCGATTCTGCCTTCGATGCATCCGTATCGGCGGCGGTAAACTCGGTCTCTACAGCGCCGAAACCGACTGCGGGCTTTCCTTATGATTATGTTGAGGTAGAGTTCCGAATCAGGAATTAGATTTTGTGGGAGATGGATTCATGATTAGACGTTTTTTTGTAGGCTCTGCGATGATGGTTGCAGCGTCATCCCTTGCACAGCGCGCTGTGGTGGAGCGTGAAGGTAGCGGTAAAATTTCAATCAATCTTGCGGCTTTCCGTACGGGCGGGGATACCGCATCCAGAGGATTTTTGTCTGTATTGAAGGCGGACTTGAACCGTTCGGGATATTTTAAGGTAACGTCGAGCGGAGCGGCGCTGAATGTAGTAGGCAAGGTGCAGGCCGGCAGTCAGATGAAGGCCGACGTGCAGGTTTATAAAGCAGCCACGCGTCAGCGTATGATGGGAAAATCGTATGATGCCTCTGCCAAGGCCTACCGCACGTTGGCCCATAAAGTGGCCGATGAAATCGTCTATGCGGTGACCGGTAAAAGGGGCATGGCCTCAGCGAAAATTGCCATGGTGGGAACCCGGAGCGGCCGTAAAGAACTTTATATCTGCGATGCGGATGGAAAAGGGATGCGTCAGATTACCAACGACCGCAGTATTATCGTGGCCCCGCGCTGGACGCCCGATGGTAAAAATATCACCTACACCTCCTACAAATATAGAAATTCGCCGTGCGTATTTATGACCGGTCGTGGTCAGCCTGTTTCGAAGCAGCCCGGCCTGAACGCCATGGGGACTGTTTCGCCCGACGGCAAGACGATGGCGATTATTCTGTCGCTGAGTGGAAATCCGGAACTTTGGCTCATCAGCGTCCGCAGCGGAAAACCGATCAGGCGTTTAACCAAAACACAGCGGGGGAATGAGGCAAGTCCCTGCTGGTCGCCGGACGGGAACCATATTGCCTATGTTTCTGACAGCTCCGGCCGACCGCACGTCTACATCATCTCCAAAAACGGAGGAAGGGCGAAGCGGATATCCTCCTCTGGCACCGAGAATCTTTCTCCGGACTGGGGGAAGAATGGATACATCACCTGGTGCAGTCGGGTGGGCGGGAAATACCGGATTGTCGTGGCGAGCCCGACCTCGCGTACCAGCCGGGTGCTGGAAACCGACTGGGCCGACTACGAAGATCCGCGCTGGGCTCCGGACGGCCGTCATATCATCTGTTCGCGGACATCCGGCTACCGTTCCGCCATCTACCTCCTTGACACCCTGAAAGATTCTCCTGTAGCTTTGGTTTCAGGGTCAGGCGATTGGTATTCACCGGCCGTGTCCCCATAAGTTTCTAAGCGGAGTTGAAGGATTATGATGAGTAAATTTCTGAGAATGTGTGTATTTCTGGCTGTGGCCGGTTCATTGGCTTTGAGTGGGGGCTGCCGTTCCAAAAATGCAAATGATGCTGACCTGTATGGCTCTGATAACCTCTACGGCGATCCGCTGATGGGCGATGTTCCGCTGGCCGATGTGGACGGCCTCCCGGCGGACGGTGACCGGTCGGTCGTAGATCCGGTTTATTTTGCGTATGACAGCTCCACGGTTAATTCTGAAGAAGCCGGTAAGGTGGAGGAAGTGGCCAATCTGCTGAATAAGAATAAATGGCAGGGTGTGATTGTTGAAGGCCACACCGATGAGCGCGGCAGCCGTGAATATAATCTGGCTCTGGGCGAGCGCCGTTCGCTGGCCGTCCGTGACTATTTGATCAGCCTCGGAGTGGATCCCTCCAAGATTCAGACCAAGAGCTACGGCGAAGAACTGCCGGATAATATGGGCCACGACGAAAGCGCATGGCGTAAAAACCGTCGCGCAGTCTTCGCGATGTATTAATTGATTTTTGATATGGCGCCCCGAATGTTCGGGGCGCCCTTTTTCTGTCCTATGCAGTTGTTCATCCCTACGATCGCGGCTCAGTTGGATCCCGTGACGAGTGTTCTTGGGGTTGTAACCGCTGTTGCTATTTCCTTTATTGCGATTACCCTAGTCGCGAGTTACTACCGCTTTCAGAATATCGTTCTACAGGCCGAGGAAACCAGTCCGGAAGAGATGGGGGCCACCGCACACGATGTGCTCCGCGTTCAGCTGGCCCGCTACCTCGCGGGCTGCGCCCGCCGCGGCACATCGTTTACTCTTTCGCTGATCCGGCTTCCGATGCAGAATGGAGCCATTCGAATCAACTCCCCGGTAACCGAGGCGGTTAAGCACGCTGCCCGACGAGATGATGTTACCTGTCTCTTTGATGATCAGACCATCGTGCTCCTGCTTGAATCCGAACCGGAAGACGGCGTCCAAATTCTAACGCGCATTTCCAAAGCACTAGGTGCTGACTTTAAGGATAGCCGTGCAGGATTGGCTTCCTACCCGGGCCACGGGCTCAGTGGGAAGGAGCTGCTCGAAATTGCAGTTGGAGCCCTCGAGTCAACGACCGAAGATGAGCCTATTATCCTTCCGGAAATTGAAAACCTTGATGAAGAAGAGGACGATGCGGAGTCTGAAGTCGTAGAGGCGCCAGAGAAAGTTGAAGGGCCGCTTGAGCCCGCAGAAGAGAAGTCCGCTGGCTGGAGAGAAAAACGCAAAAACTCTATGCTCGATGAGTTGACCGGCGTTTTGAAACCCTCTGCCATTTCGGCCTACATGCAACGCACCATGAGCGAAATTCGCCGCAAAAAAAAGAAGGCTGCACTCTTCTGTATCGGGGTGAACAATATGGAAAATATTGAGCGTATCCACGGCCAGGACGCTGCGGATGATGTCATGGCCGGCGTCAGTCAGGTGCTTCAGGATAACCTCCGAGCCGATGACCTGATCGGTCGCCATGAAAAATATGCCTATCTGATTCTTTCAGAATGTACACTGGAAGAGGCTGAGATCATTGGGAAACGCATCACAACGCTGGTTCAGCAGGGTGCATTTGCATCGGGCAATAAGAAGTTGAAAACCACCATCACCCTGGGTGTTGCCGCTCATCCTGAGCATGGCCGCAACCTGCACCTCCTCTATCTGGCCGGTCAGAAAGTACTGGATCACAGTCGCGCCAACGATATCCGCGCTTATGCGGTTTACGATCCGGAAATACATGATAAGGTTCAGACCAAGCCGATGAAGAGCATTAAGGCAAGACAGGCTTAGGGAATTAAGAGTGTAGATTTAAGAATGAAGAACAGGGTGCTTTTCTATCAGATCGGCCATTCTGCATTCACCATTCTTAAATCGAAATGTAAGGAGGAAGATTTATGAAACTGGGCGTTAATATTGACCACATTGCAACGCTGCGCCAGGCGCGCGGCACGGTTTATCCCGACCCGCTGGACGCTGCCATTCTGTGCGCCCGTGCCGGAGCACATGGCATCACAGCCCATTTGCGCGAAGACCGCCGCCACATTCAGGACGACGATATCTTCCGCCTGAAAGAGCTGCAGCCGCTGCCGCTCAATCTGGAAATGGCCAACGTAGAATCGATTGTGGAAATCGCGCTCAGCGTACAGCCGGCTGAGGTCTGCCTTGTTCCGGAAAAACGCCAGGAACTCACTACTGAAGGCGGCCTCAATGTCATCGGCCACTTTGAACATCTGAAAGAAACGGTGACCTGTTTGAATGAAGCCGGCATTGAAGTCAGCATGTTTATCGATCCCGACATCGAAACCATCGTGGCCTGTAAAGATCTCGGCGCACCGACCATCGAATTGCATACCGGAACCTACTGCGATGCAGAACCCAATGAAGCCGCTGTGTTTATGGAGAAGCTGATAAAAGCCGCCGACTATGCGCACGATCTCGGACTGAAAGTGAACGCCGGGCACGGTATCAATATGGAAAATCTCGGCGGCATTCTCTGCCTGCCGCACCTCGACACCCTCAATATCGGGCACAGTATCATCTGCCGCTCCGTTTTCCTCGGCATCGAAGGTGCCGTGAAGGAAATGCTCGACGGCATGCAGGATTACACAGGATGACGCGAAATGCGTAATTCGGAATGCGTAACTGTTCCGGTTGTGCTGATTGAGAATTACGCATTACCCGTTACGGATTACGTTTTATGAAACTCGTTACCCCAGAACAGATGCGCCAACTGGACCGCCGCGCCATCGAGTCCGGAATTCCCGGCGAAGAGCTGATGTATACCGCTGGCGAAGGGCTGGCCGATGCCATTAAAACGCTCGGTGGAAATCACCAGCTTGTGGATTCGCCGGTTTTATTTGTTGCGGGTTCCGGAAATAATGGCGGTGACGCCTTTGTTGCGGCTCAGATCTTATATGAGGATGGATGGCCGGTGGAATGCTGGCTCGCGGCGTCGGAAAATAAAGTAAAGGGCGATGCGCTGCTTTTCCTTAAGAAAATGAAAAAGGCCGGGGTGCCCTTCCAGACATTGGAAACTTCCGAACATTGGACATTTTCCGCGGAAAGCGGAACCGACGCTGAAATTATTGTAGACGGACTACTGGGCACCGGCTTTTCCGGAGCACTGCGCGGGATCATGGTAGATGCCGTTGCCTTCATCGATTCGCAGGCTGACCGGGCGCTGGTCGTTGCGATCGATATACCGTCCGCCATGGCGGTGCGCGCGGATCTGACGGTCACTATGGGTCTTCCAAAGATTGGAAGCGTAGAACCGGAAAACATCGACTGCGTGGGCAATATTGAAGTGGTGGACATCGGAATTCCTCCGGAGTTTATCGATGAAGTTCCGGGAAACAATACCCTCGAATTCATTCATCCATCTGATTTGGCGCCGCTTTTTCCGCGTCGTTCGCGCGATGCGCATAAAGGGGCCTTCGGACATGTGCTCTGCATCGGCGGAACTAAAGGATTCAGCGGAGCCGTAACCATGGCCGCGAAAACGGCGGCCCGTTCCGGGGCAGGGCTGGTTTCTGCTTTTGTTCCTGAATCGATCCATGCACTGGTTGCGCCTGCTCTGCCGGAAGTTATGGTGCATTCGAGTATGCCGGAAGGCAACTGGACCGCCATCATGGTGGGGCCCGGTATGGGCCGCACGGCCACGACACGAGAACAGGTGATCCAACTATTGGAAAATTCAACGGTGCCCGTGATTCTTGATGCGGATGCGGTGAGCGTTATGGCCGATCATATCAATGTGATTGCGCATGCAAAATGCCCGGTGATTCTGACTCCGCATCCCGGTGAATTTTCTACCCTGTTCGGTCTGAAAACGGAAGATGTGCAGGAAGACCGTTTTGGTATGATCCGCATGGCGGCCGATAAACTCGGGGCAACAGTAGTCCTGAAAGGTGCGGGTACGTTGATTGCAACGCCGGAACTTCCCGTGGCTGTAAATATGACCGGGAACCCCGGCATGGCATCCGGCGGATCTGGCGATGTGCTGGCGGGACTGATTGCCGGGCTCGCTGCGCAGGGCATCGCGCCGTATCAGGCAGCCTGTGCCGGTGTATGGATGCATGGTAAAGCTGGGGACCTGGCCGCGGCTGCAACATCGCAGGCCTCTATGCTGGCCACAGATATCATGGAGAAGCTTCCCGAAGCTTTCCGGGCGATCAGCTGTCGCTAAAAAGTAGACGGAGCATCCTGCTCCGTTATCGGACATCGTGTACCAAACGAAGACATTACGTCATCATATTCATCGGTTGATGCGTGGACTGAACCACGGTTTGCCAGAACCAGCCTTGCGGATCAATCCGTTTGCGGTCGCCAATCATGGAAATCGGGAGATGAACCAGACGATCGTGATGCAGACCGACGATCATATTCGTGCAGCCGGCCATGGCGGCATGCACCGCATTATTCGCCAGTTTCAGGCAGTACATGGAGTCGTTGGCATTGGCGCGGCGGCTCCGGATATTATAGCTCGGATCAAAATATTTGACGTTTACTTCGCTATTTTTACCTTTGAAATAGGCGTTGATTTCCTCTTTCAGTAAAAGGCCGATATCCTCGAGGCGTTTGTTGCCCGATTTATCGGTTGCCGTCGACCTATCCGAAAATAGATGTTGCCCGGCACCTTCGGCAACGACGACCACGGCATGTTCTTTGCGTTTCAGCCGTTTTTCCAAGGCTTGGAGAAATCCGTTCGGTCCGTGGAGATCAAATGGAACTTCCGGCACCAGGCAGAAGTTGACCGCACTGTTGGCCAAGGTGGCGGAAGCGGCGATCCAACCGGACTCGCGGCCCATCAACTTGACCAAACCCACGCCGTTGCGGTAGGCCTTGGCTTCGTTGTGCGCATTGGTAATTACATCCCATGTACCTTCCACGGCGGTTTCATAACCGAAAGAGCGCTGGATCAGGCTGATGTCGTTATCAATGGTTTTCGGAATGCCGACAACGGAAATGGGGATGTTGCGTTCCTTGAGCTTGGCCACAATATCCCGAGAGCCGCGCTGTGTGCCATCGCCGCCGATGGTGAAGAGAATATCCACGCCATAGTGCATCAGCGTATTGATGATTTCGTCATCGTCCTGCCGTCCGCGGGACGATTTTAGAATGGTGCCGCCTTTTTCGTGAATCTCATCCGTATTATCGGTCGTGAGCTCGATGGGATAGTGATAATACTTGGCGACGAGGCCCTCATAGCCGTATTTAAAGCCGAGTACGCGCTTCACGCCGTAGCCCTCGATACAGCAGAAGGTCAGCGCGCGGATGACATCGTTCAGGCCAGGACACAGCCCGCCGCAGGTGACAATGCCGACGGTGACGTCCTTCGGATTGAAAAACAGTTTTTCGCGCGGGCCAGCCAGTTCATAATATTCAATGTCCGAAACCTGTTCACATTTGCCTAGATCCTTGGTTCGATCATCGCAG
>CAKZQV010000136.1 GCA_937141895.1 uncultured Verrucomicrobiota bacterium | reverse complement strand
TGTGCGACCTCTCACCGAATGAAATTCAACGCCGACAACTTTACCATTCACAATCGTGAAATCAGCACGACATTCGCAACCCTGATACAGCCCATGAACATAAATCGGCTCGTGTTCGTTCGAGTAGAACAA
Source organism: uncultured Verrucomicrobiota bacterium (assembly GCA_937141895.1). Lineage (GTDB taxonomy): Bacteria > Verrucomicrobiota > Kiritimatiellia > Kiritimatiellales > Pontiellaceae > Pontiella. The sequence goes on along the minus strand of CAKZQV010000136.1, from coordinate 2,852 downwards.
GACGACGAGTCCGAAATATTCATAGAGCTTCAGCATGCGTTACTCTCCCGCACCACACTCGCAGGGATTAGGCGATTGTTCGGCCATTTCGTCGTGCAGTTCCGCACAGGCTTCACCCATCAGGCTGAGCGCCCGCTCGATTTCCTTCTGCGTCACATTGAGCGGGGGTAATAAGCGCAGGACATTACCCGCAGTGGCAAGAGCAAGCATACCTTTTTCCTGCAGTTTTTTCTGCAAAGGCACCGCCGGAACATCCAGCACCAGGCCGAGTAAAAGTCCTAGACCCCGAACGCCGGAAATCCACTTCTTATGCTTCATCGCAATCTCGCACAGACCTTCTGCAAAATAGGCGCCCATCATCATCGTGTTCGTCAGCAGATCTTCGCTTTCGATCACATCGATCACGGAGAGTGCCGCCGAGCAGGCCAGCGGTGTACCGCCGAAGGTCGTGGCGTGGTGCCCGGGCTGAAAGACGTTTGCCAGTTTTTCGCCCGCGACGATTGCGCCGACCGGGAACCCGTTCCCGAGTCCTTTCGCCAGCGAAAAGGCATCCGGCATCACATTATAATTCTGAAACCCGAACCATGTTCCGGTACGGCCCATCCCCGCCTGCACCTCGTCGCACAGAAGAAGGATGCCCCGCTCATCGCAGAGTTTCCGAAGGTCGGAAAGAAATTCCTGATCCGCCGGAATTACACCACCCTCGCCCTGAAGCGCCTCAACAAGAACCGCCGCCGTCTTGGACGTAACCGCATCCTCCACCGACTGAATATCGTTAAAGCTGGCATATTTAAAACCTTCCGGAAGCGGACCAAACCCGGTTTTCACTTTATCCTGCCCCGTGGCCGTCAATGTTGCCAGTGTTCGACCATGAAAGGATTGCCGCATGGTGATGACTTCATATTTCCCATGCTCGGAACCCCAGAGCCGCGCCAATTTAATCAATCCCTCATTCGCCTCCGCCCCGGAGTTACAGAAAAAGCATTTCGCTCCCGGTACGCCGGAGTGTTCGGCCAACTTTTTGGCCAGCAACGGTTGTTTTTCGTTAAAATAGAGATTCGAAACATGAACCAATGTCTCCACCTGATCCTGAACCGCATGGATCATTTTCGGGTGGCAATGGCCGATATTGGTCACCGCAATGCCCGAAACAAAATCGAGATATTCATTTCCCTCAGCGTCCCAGACGCTGGTCCCTGAACCTTCCACCAGCGCCAAACCCGGCGCGTATGTGGGCATCAGGTAATCCTGCTGTAATTCCGCAATTTCCCCTGTAGTCATTATCCTACTCCGTAATTTCTGTTCCCACGCCCTCAGACGTGAACAGCTCAAGCAACAAGGAATGCGCCATCGACGCATCAATGATATGTGCTTTCCGAATCCCCGATTTTACCGCGCCGACCATGCCCTTGATTTTAGGTAACATACCGCCGGCAATCACACCGCGATCGATCAGCTCATCCACCTCGCTAAGATGAAGCGAAGAGATGATGGTAGACCTATCCTCCGGATCCAGCAGCAGTCCCGGTACATCCGTAAGAAAAACCAACTTTCTGGCCTTCAGCGCAACCGCAACAGCCGTTGCCGCATCATCTGCATTAATATTATAGAGGCGCCCGTCCGGCCCTTTACCCAGCGGGGTGATCACCGGAACGATCTCAGATTTCAGATAGGCCTGAATCGGTTCGACATCAACATGATTCACTTTGCCGACATAGCCCCAATCCACCGGATCTTTGTGTTCATCTGCGCCCGTTAACTTTTCAACCCGGATAATATCCTCGCCGTGAATCCCGCGGGCTTTCCCGTGGAACTGCTGAATAATTTCCACCAGATGCGGATTTACTTCTCGGTTTAAAACCTGCTCTACGACATCGATAGTCGCGTCGTCCGTCACCCGAAGCCCCTGTACAAAATTCGGCGCAATATTCGCCTCCTTCATGGCGCGGGAGATCGCTTTACCGCCACCGTGCACCACCACCGGGAACATGCCGATGCATTCCATAAAGGCAATATCCTGCATGATGCGGCTGTAGCCCTCTTCACTTTCCATAATGCTGCCGCCCAGCTTCACAACCACGGTTTCTCCGCGGAACTGCTGGATAAACGGAAGCGCTTCAATCAGTGCCGCGGCCTTCTCAATATATCTTTCCATCTAAATTCTCCCTGTGCCTGGTGTTCAGGACTTAATAATTGATCCGCACATACTCCTCGGTGCAGTTGCAGGTATAAACCACCGCTTCCCCATCCCCAATATGCAGGTTGATGTTTATAGCAAAATCGGTTTGCGAAACCACTTTAATCAAATCCTCTTGTGAAACGCCAGACAGACACCCGCCGGCCACCGCCTGCGTCTCGTCATAAAAGATGTCCACCTGCTCCTCGATAACCTTCGCTTTGGAATAGCCAATCGAATCCATGATCCGGCCCCAATCCGGGTATGTACCCGCCCAAGCCGTTTTGTTCAGCATGGAATTGGCTACCGCGCGTGCCGCCAAATCGGCATCTTCTTCCGACGCCGCGCCCCTCACATTGACCGTCACAAATTTATCCGCACCCTCGCCGTCATGCACAATCATCATCGCCAGTTCAAAACAGACTTTTTCCAATGCCTGGAAAAATACGCCCCAATCATGGGAATTTTCATCCAGCGGCCGGTTTTCCGCCGCGCCGTTGGCCATCGCCAACACCGTATCGTTGGTGCTCTGATCTCCATCGATCGAAATTCGGTTAAAGCTCATATCCACCGACTTCTTCAGTGCAGTCTGCAACGCATGCTGCTCCACCGCGGCATCAGTCGTGATGTACGACAGCATCGTGGCCATATTCGGTTCAATCATTCCGGCACCTTT
>CAKZQV010000135.1 GCA_937141895.1 uncultured Verrucomicrobiota bacterium | reverse complement strand
AATTACCTAAAAAATTTAATCGAAAATATTCCTGAGGAATGGATAAAACTGACCACCCACAGACTAGACATCTACAATGAGGACAAGGCTAAAATTGAATTTCTTGAAGAATTAGAAAAGCTACCGCTCAATGAGTTCATAAGCTCTATTAAAACCACAGCCAGCGAGTTCTGGGACGTAGTAATTATCGACATCAACTTGGCCGATGTGAAACAGCTAAAGGATGATGAAAAAGTTCAACTGCCAATTACTATTGCTCAAGCATTTCGAGAGAAAAACCATGCCGCAACTGCAATTCTCTATTCAGGCACTCTATCTGATCATATTGAAAATTTGCTCTCTGGAGACCTCCCATCAGAGGCGGCGCTAAAAAGAATATTTCGCGCAGAAATTCAGGCATTTTGCTCGCGCCGCATTATTAAGGATGAAGTTCTATCGGCCCTTGATAATCCCTCATGGCTCCTTCGAATTGATCGGATGCTCATGAAAAACAGGAACTTATACGTGAAACCAGAAGAGGCCAAATTCAAAGGAAGAAGTTTTGAAGTTCTTGCAAAATCTATTCGCCTTCAAGACCGAGAAGGACAGGAATTTGTGCAACTCGTAACTGAATATGGTGTTTCAAACTTTATAGAACTAAATTCATGATGCCCCCACTGACATCAGCACTTTGCATACATGCAAAGGTGGATGATTTAAGATTTCTTAATCCAGTTAAGAATCGATTATGTAAGCTGCTTAACTCTCAAATTAAAATTCTAAACCTAAGTGACCAACATTCTAATGCCGCTGCTAAAGTTTCATTAAAAAGCGCAAAGGAAGGCTTTGTAATAATTTTAGCACATGGTAATAGAAATTGCCTAAGAGGCGGGGAATACCGCAGCAGGCAACTAGGCAGGATTGTCGAAGTTGAAAAATTCATCTCTAAAGAGGACATAAGTGTATTCTCCGGAAAAGTCGTTTTCTGCATGAGTTGTGACTCAAATGGATTAGCACAGGCAAGCTTGGATGCCGGAGCACTAGCTTTTGTGGGATTTGACGAAATCCCCTTCAATCGCTTTGATGGCAACGAACCGATTGGAAGTAGAGCTTTAGTCATGCACTGCCAAAAACTATTGGCGGAGTCTATGTTGGTAACATTAGAACGCTTTCTAATAGGGAGATCATCTTTGGATGAAGCTGTTAACTATCTCCCCCTCTGGATCAATATGAAATCAGTTGAATACGTACGGAAATATACCAACGTCAAAGAGCGCCGTGAAGTAGCAGCTCTTCTGCTAAAGGTTGGACAAGGGGTTAAATACCACGGGATTTTAGGATTACGTTTCGAACTCAACTGAATTAATAGTCAACAGAGCAAAGAAAACTATCCTTGAGGCATTTTTCTGAGGTGCTGATCAAGCAATACTTTATCTGGGCAGTAATGCTTCGGCTTTGAAATACGTGCACCTTCTCGATTCAAAAAATACTCTTTGAACGCCAAGTTTGTATAATACTCCTTCAGTGCCGGACTGAGAATCATGCGATAGTCGTCATCGAATGAAATCAGATGCTTGTCGAAGGCGGCGTCGTAGGTGGCTGAAAGGCAAAGACCGTTGCTTGGATTCATCCGATTTTCGGGATCGTCGGCCCAGCTTGTAATGTGGCTGGCGCGTAAAACTTCCGGCACATTGAGCCCGGTAATACAGCATTGTGTATTGTACTGCGCTAAGATCATTTTCCGGAAGAAGCCCTGTCCGAGTCGGGCTTTAACTTCGCGGACGGCATCTTTCCCGACTTTAGTTTTTAGATCCAGGTCTTGCTCTACAACCAATAGTTCAGCCGACTCAATTTCCTGCTCCGCCAGCTTTTCGGAAAGCTCTTCCGGTCTGACACTTGAATCCTGATAAATATCCCACATTTTCTGTTCATAAAGGTGCGTCACCAAAAACTCACGGTAACTTCTCAATGCGGCAGAGCAAAAACCATCCCGCCAATAACTGACCGGCTTTTCTCCGGCAAAGATTCCATCATTTCCAAGTTTCTGATGTTCCAGCACCAACTGATATAAACTTTGGATGTGTGCAGCTGACGAAATCGACCAAATACTGCTGGCGTTTAATTCCTTTGGAGCTTTCCGTTCCAATATCGAATCCAGAAGATTAATAGCACGGATATAAGATGACGCCCGGTTACTTCCGTCACGGTTTTCCGATTTGATGAATGCGATAAATGATTCCCTGAAGTTCACTGCCTGCCCCCTAAGATAAGTCGATGCAGCTTAAGCAAGTTCATTCAAACTTCCAAGGATGAAGCACTTCCGTTGGTCGTTATTTCACCGATGCTGAAATTATCTATCGCTGCGCTTTCGGGGAAAAACTTTCTTTCGCGATTATCCACGCCGTTTCGAGTGGGGTATGATGTTCCTCCTGTAATTCCGCCGCATAATCCAGCTCGGCTTGATCCGTATCACGCCCAATCAACATTTCGAGATGCGTGTCTACTTCAATAAGATAATCGCCGAATGAGCAGTCATCCAAGGTTTCTTCTGAGATCTTCGACGGACTGAACATAACCCTCATTACCCAATTGGCTTTCGATTTTCCGGATAATCTCACAGTAGTAATTCAAAATGACTTTCGCCTCATCGCCGTCTCGGACTTCGGCAATATGGCCATATGAAACACCATGTTCGTAATACCCGACCGTTTCTTCATACAACGCAACACGACAGGCAAGTCCATCCAATACCTGCCCCCATTCAACCTCGTTTAATTCAATTTTTTTCATCTACGTAGCTTCGCTTACTCTGCGGGCGCCGTCCACAGACTATCAGTCTACTTTTCCAATCCTTGGAACCGACATGTTGTAAGTGAGATCGGTGATCTAGCATTCGGAGGAGAGGACGCTTTCACGATCCGCAGTCGCGGCCCGCGGCTACAGTTTCCAACCATTGGAACTGTCTTTGTGCTTCTTGCGCCTTTTGGTGGCCATCTACTGTCGTTCAGCGGGGCCGGCAGGATGCCGGCGGTACAGGCTGTTGATCTTTATGCTCATTATTGAGAGAAATATTGGAGATAGAAAGATCCTTTCGACCGCTACCCGATTTTTATGTCCCTAATTTTTGTGTCAAAATTCCGCCCTGCAGGTTTTGGGTTCTATGCGTTCTTTCGTGGCTGAATTCAGTTTCCAGGCATTGGAAGTTCTGTATCGGAGACCGCGTCTAAAATAATCATTCTGCTCCAAATCATTTTGCTTAAATTTTTTTTCTGCTGCTGCAAACCTCTGCGATCGCGGACAGCGAGGACGCTATCCCTCCAATCTCTGTGGCGGGGCCGGCAGGATGCCGGCGGTACGGAGGAACGGCTCTGCAATTGTCTGCAAAATGGATGGAGGAGATTGACAAATTCCTATAATTGGTTATTTTGCCAAATATAACTTTAAGGAAATACGATGACGGAATTCGATAAAAAACTACTAACCGCCAAAGCCAATGTGCTCAAGGCGCTGGCGCATCCGACGCGGCTGTGGATGGCGGAGCAGCTGGAGGGGGGCGAAAAGTGCGTCTGCGAATTTGTGGATCAGGTGGGTGCCGATTTTTCGACGATCTCCAAGCATCTCTCTGTGCTTAAACAGGCGGGGATTGTGGAGGACGATAAACGCGGCAAGCAGGTCTATTATAAATTAAAGGTTCCGTGTGTGCTGAACTTTATGCAGTGCGTCGAAGCCGTACTTAAAAACAATGCGAAGGATCAGGCGGAGCTGGTGAAATAAATTAAGAATGCAGAATTTAGAATGAAGAATTGTGGAACTCAGGCGGCGTTAGCCTTTTTACAAAAAAGCTGTCGCAGACCGATTCTTCTTAATTTTAAATTCTGAATTCTTCATTAGGAGAATCTCCATGTTTCAATGGTTGGATAATTTAGTTACCAAAATGGTGGAAGGCTGGTTCGGGCTCAATGTTGAATCGCAGCTCGGCGGTAGCGTCCATTTCTTTTTTTACGACACGATCAAAATTCTGATCCTGCTGTCGGTGATGATTTTCATCATTTCCTATCTGCGTACGTTTTTTCAACCGCAGAAAACGAAGGCGATGTTGGAAAGAATACACGGGCCACGGGCGCATGTGGCGGCGTCGCTGCTGGGCATTATTACGCCGTTTTGTTCGTGTTCGTCGGTGCCGATTTTTATTGGCTTCATCGAAGCCGGGATTCCGCTGGGTGTGACCTTTTCGTTTCTCGTTACCTCACCGATTGTGAACGAAGCGGCCTTTGCGGTGTTGTGGGCGGCGTTCGGCTGGAGGGTGGCGGTAACCTATGCGGCGATGGGCGTAGTGATCGGTGTGGTGAGCGGGATGATTATCGGGCGCTTTAAACCGGAGGATCATCTGGAGCCGGAGGTGTTCAGCGGGGGAGGGTTTAATAAAACCAAACCGGACATGACGCAGAAAGAGCGGCTGGCTTTTGCGGGCGAGCATGTTTGGGATATTCTGAAAAAAATCTGGCTCTATCTGCTGATCGGTATCGGCATCGGCGCAGCCATTCACGGCTGGGCCCCGGAGGACATTCTGGCTAAATATGCAGGCAGCGATAATCCGTTGAGCGTCGTGATTGCCGTGATCGCCGGGATCCCACTTTATGCCAATGCGATCGGCACCATTCCAATTGCGGAGGCACTGATCGGCAAAGGCGTCGGCCTCGGCACGGCGCTGGCGTTTATGATGGCGGTGACGGCGCTGTCGGTCCCGGAAATGGTATTGCTACGCAAGGTGATGAAACCGCGCCTGATCGCGATTTTTGTGGCCACGGCCGCCATCGGCATTCTGATCGTCGGGTGGTTGTTTAATTGGATATTTTAACGACGGAGAATCGGGTGAAGGATAAGGAAATAAAACCCGGGAGCGCCGAGCCCCAGCTCGGCACGAATATCACGGTAAAGAAGGCCGAGCTGGGGCGCGGTGTTCCCGGCGTATGGTACTCCCGCGGCTATCTTCCGCACTTCGACGATATTTCCAAACTACAGTCCATCACCTTCCGTCTGGCCGATTCCCTCCCGCAACAGAAGCTGCAGCAATTAAACGAAGAGCTCACGAGCCTACCGGAAGATAAGCTGTCTATAGAACGCCGCAAGCGCATTGAAGCATGGCTGGATGCCGGAATGGGATGCTGTGCGCTGCGTCATCCTGAAGTTGCGCAAACGGTTCAGGATACGTTGCTGAAATTCGATGGAGAGCGCTATCGGCTGATTTACTGGTGCATCATGCCGAACCATGTGCAT
>CAKZQV010000134.1 GCA_937141895.1 uncultured Verrucomicrobiota bacterium | reverse complement strand
TGGCTCTAAGTGACCTGCTGGCCCGGGTTCAATTAGCCGACGGCTCGGAGCAGATGTTCCGGCTCACGCCGCTGGAGGAATCGTTCACGATTGAAGCGGCGGCGTCCCAGCTATCGGTGGCCGGAACCTACTTTATGCTCGGTCTGGATCATATTCTTGAGGGCATTGACCATCTGCTCTTTGTGCTGGCGCTCATGATCCTGATTGTATTTCCGGCATCTGTGGGGCCCTCGCTGGAGGGACAACGTCCTCGTTGTCCTAAAATTGGAAAAGGAACGGACAACGGGGACGTTGTCCCTCCAGAGCGTGCGGGTGGTATTGCGAACTGGAAAAAGCTGACCGGCGCGATTACGACGTTTACGATCGCTCACAGTATCACCTTGGCGCTGGCGTCTCTGGGCTTCGTGCATGTGCCGGGGCCGCCGGTGGAAGCGATCATTGCCTTGAGCATTGTTTTTGTGGCCTGCGAAATACTTCACAGCCGGCAGGGCAGACCAGGCATCACGGAGAAATCACCGTGGCTCGTTACGTTGACCTTCGGCCTGCTGCACGGACTGGGATTTGCCGGAGCCCTTTCCGAGATTGGCTTACCGCAACATGCCATTCCGATGGCCCTGCTGTTTTTTAATGTCGGGGTCGAGGCCGGACAGTTGCTCTTTATTTTTGTAGTACTTTGCATCCTTGGAATCGTGCGGTTGGTCAAACTTCCAATGCCTAGATGGTTCCGCTGGATTCCGCCTTATGCCATCGGCTCCATCGCCATGTTCTGGGTGATTGAACGGGTTGCGGCCTTCTAACCGCTCGCGCTATCGGGGGCTAAACACGACGGGATTTTTTATAGGAGACGATGGAATATTCCTCCGTCTCTTCAAGGGTTTCATCTGCAGTAAAGTTTTCCAACCATTGGAAATTAAAGAACGTATCGCCTTCGACTTCTTTCTTTACCGTCGTCACCAGAATTTCATCACAACGATCGATCAGCAGATCGTAAACGGTTGCGCCGCCGCACACAATGGCATCGGGCGGAACCTCCTCGGGAGAATGGATGGCCGCGGCATTTTCGAAGCCCGCATTTGGGTTGCGCGTGAGCACATAGATATCGCGGCCCTTCAGCGGCGGAAGACCTTCGAAGGTGGTTCGACCGACCACGGTTTTACGATCCATGGTGGTGCGTTTGAAAAACTGGAGGTCGCCTTTGCAGTGCCAGGGCAGGCCGCCGTCTTTTCCAATCACGCCGTTTTGCGAGCGGGCCACAATCGCAATCATTAAACTGCGACCTCGCCTTTAATGCTCGGATGGCATTCATAGCCCTCTAAGGTGGCATGACTCCATGCCCAGTCAAAGATGGAGGTATATCCTTCCAGTTTTAGGGTCGGCGGGGCATAGGGTTCGCGTTTCATCTGCTCGTCGAGTTGGTCGAGGTGGTTGACATAAATATGAGCATCGCCCAGGAAGCCGATCAGTTTGCCGGCTTTCAGGCCGCACTCTTTGGCGATGAGTTCCAGCAGCAGGGCGTAGGAGGCAATGTTGAAGGGGATTCCCAAAAAGATATCGCAGGAGCGCTGGTTCCATAGCAGATCGAGTTCGCCGTCGTTGCAGAGCAGTTGATAGGAATAGTGACAGGGCACGAGCGCCATCTGGTCGAGCTGCTGCGGATTCCAGGCATTCACGATTATCCGGCGGCTGTTCGGGTTGGTTTTCAGGGTTTCAATGGCGGTGGCCAGCTGATCGATTCCGCCGGTAAAATCTCCGGAACCAAAATTATATTGACCGTTAAAGTTGCGCCATTGGAAACCGTAGATCGGGCCGAGGTCATTTTCCTCGGCCATGGCCTGATAGGTGGCTTCGTCGTGGCCATAGGGCACTTTGGTCGGTGTGCACCATTCATTCCAGATTTTACAGCCGCGTTCCTGGAACCAGGCTTTGTTGGTGATGCCTTTAATAAATCCCTCTAATTCAACACGCAGGGTCTTCCAGGCCATTTTTTTGGTGGTGAGCAGGGGAAAGCCGTTGGTCATATCATAATCGATCATGCACCCGCTCACGGAAATGGTGTCGGTGGCCGTTCGGTTGGTTTTGCGCTTTCCTTCCCGCAAGACTTTTTCCACCACCTGCTTGTAGACCTGATCAATATTCATGCTGAAATTCCCGTTGTCGTAAAGAGATCCGAAGCTAGCATGCCCATTCTGTAATTTGAAACGCAAAGTA
>CAKZQV010000133.1 GCA_937141895.1 uncultured Verrucomicrobiota bacterium | reverse complement strand
GTGAGCGGCCTGGAGGGGGAGCATCATGAACAACCGGTTTCCGCAAACTGGAATCTCGAACATTTTGCGTCGTCTGTGCCGGTCACCAAATTTGCGCATGGTGATTTTTATGACGTGGTCGGTAATGTCTGGCAGTGGAATGAAACACCCACCTATGCCTTTGATGGATTTGAGGTTCATCCGCTCTATGATGATTTCACGGTTCCGACCTATGATAATCAGCATAATTTAATCAAAGGCGGTTCCTGGATTTCGACCGGTAATGAAATTGCCCTTCATTCAAGGTATGCTTTTCGCCGACATTTTTATCAGCACTCCGGATTCCGCTATGTGGTTTCGGATAAACCCGTAAAAAAGGATTTCGACGTGTACGAAACAGACGATCTGGTTGCTCAATACTGTGAGTTTCATTTTGGCGATGAATTTTTTGGCATTCCGAATTTCCCCAAAGCAATCGCACAAATCGCCCTTCAGGCGATCGGCGATGGCGCAAAAGGAAAGGCGTTGGATATCGGGTGTTCCGTGGGCCGATCGGCTTTTGAAATTGCGGGCGTTTTCGACGCAGTAGACGCGTTGGATTTTTCCGCACGATTTGTTCAGGTCGGGGTCCGTATGCAGGAAAATGGTCGCATCCGCTATGAGCGTCAGGAAGAAGGGGAGCTGGTGACGTTTCAAGAGCGGACGCTGAAAGGCCTTGGACTGAACGGTGATTATTCCAATATTAATTTTCTGCAGCAGGACGCCACCAACATGAAGTCGATTTTTTCCGGTTACGATCTGGTGGTTGCGGCCAACCTCATTGATCGGTTGAACGATCCGGCGCGCTTTTTGACTGAAATTCCCAATCGAATGAACCGCGGGGGCATTCTGCTGATTGCTTCGCCCTATACCTGGCTGGAGGAATTTACGCCGAAGGAAAAATGGCTGGGCGGTTTTAAGAAAGACGGCGAGCCGGTGACCACGCTGGATGGTCTGCATGAACATCTGGATGAGGCCTTTGAAATGATCGATGATCCGGTAAAAGTTCCGTTCGTGATTCGTGAAACCATGCACAAACATCAGCACACGCTTTCGGAAGTGACCCTATGGAAGAAAAAGTAGTTTACGATTTCGATACCCCCATTTCCCGGCTCGGCACCTATGCGGAAAAATATGATGCCCGCGAACGCTTTTTCGGTAAGGCCGATGTGGAGCCGTTCTGGGTGGCGGATATGGATCTTCCAAGTCCTGCATTTTTGACGGAGCAGCTGCGCGAGCGCATCGGTCATCCAATGTATGGCTATACCGAGCAGTACGATGAAGTATTCGAGTCCATCCAGTGGTGGATGCAACATGAACATCAGGCCGCCGTTGATCCTGCATGGATTTCGCTTTCGCCCTCCGTAGTCACCACCATTTCGTTGGCCATTCAGAGCTTCACTCAGGAGGGTGAATCGGTGGCCGTACTGTCTCCGGTTTATGGACCATTTTTTTCCTGCACCAAATTTAACAAACGCAAGGTGGCTGATATTCCGCTGAAGGTGGAAAATGGAAAATTTGAGATCGATTTCCAATCCTTGGAAAACGCGCTGGCGCAACCCGAGGTTAAACTGATGCTCATGTGCAACCCACAGAATCCTGGGGGGCGTGCATGGAGTTTCCAATGTTTGGAAAAAGTGGTGGAGCTCTGTCTAAAACATCAGGTAATTTTGCTGAGCGATGAAATTCACTGCGATATTGTCTATGCCCCGGCGACGCATCAGTCCGTTTTGAATATTCCGGCGGCCGACGAAATTTCCGTTGTTGCGCACTCCATCGGGAAAACCTTTAACACTAGCGGGCTGCAGTCTTCCTTCACGTTTATCAAAAATTCGCAGCTGCGCTCCAAATTCCGCCTCGCGCAGAACCGAGCGCATGCTGGGGACATTAATCTATTCGGAAAAGTGGCGCTTTCCGCGGTGCTGTCGCCGGCGGGTTCAGAATTTAAAAAACAACTGGTGGTCTATCTTCAGGAAAATACCCGGCAAGTGTGCGAGCGCTTGCAGCAGATTGAGGGTCTTGGTGTTATGCAACCCGAAGCCACGTTTTTGGTCTGGAGCGATTTCCGGGCATTCGGCGATTGGCAGACCGTATTCAAAAAACTGATTCACGAGGCGAATGTGGCCCTTTCCGGCGGCACCTTTTTCGGTCCGGCCGGTGAGGGGTGGTTCCGTGTCAATTGCGCCCATCCGCGTTCGCAGTTGTTGCCCGCGGTGGAGCGGATGGTTTCGGTTTTTTAATTGAGATTTGAGGTGGGGCGCGACCGCCGGGCGCGACCGCCGGGCGCGCCTGAGTGCTCATCAGGTGCATCAGGTCGCCGCACCGAGCGTGACCACGCCGAGCAGAAAGCTGAACTCCACCGCCGCCGGCAACGAGATTCCGACGAGCACGCCGCCGAGAATCAGGGCACTTGAAATCATCAGCCGCATTGTCAGTTCTTCATCCAGAAAAACGATACCGCCGAATGCGGCGAGAATGGGAATGAGCAGCTGCGCGGTTGAAGCCGTTGTGGTGGTCAGGTGCCTCAAGGCCCGATACCAAAGGACGTAACCCAGTCCCGATGTGACGGCTCCGGAAAGTATTGCGATAAGCGCGCCGCGCGGCGAAATGTCCAGGGTTTGGAAAAATAGTGAGGCGATGGTTATTATTCCAATGATGGGAACCGCGCAGGTAAAATTTCGCGAAGTCATCAGGATAGGGGCTTTTGCGCCGCGTCCCCGGATGGAATAGATGCCCCAAGCGATGCCCGAAATCATCATCAGCAGGGCGCCTTTGGGATCGGGGGCCGAGAGGCCGGGGGAAACCAGATAGATTAAGCCGGAAAATGACACCGCCGTTCCGATCCATTTGAGGGGGGAGATCGGGTCTTTTCGAATCATGGCCCAGCCAAACATGGCAATCTGCACGGCGCCGACTAAAAGGAGCGTGCCCATACCGGAGCCGATGGATACGTAGCCGAGTGAAAAGGCGAGGGCATAGGCGAAAAGGGCGATTCCGGAAAATGCGGCGTTTTTCCAATGTCTGGAAGGGGTGGGTTCTTGAATGTTGGAAGCGATCGGAAGCAGGATGAGCATGCCGCTGAGTAATCGCAGTAACGTGAACGAAATGGGATCAATGGCATCCGTTGCCAGTGCGAGCCGGCAGAGCAGGGAGTTGGCTGCAAATGCAATCAGGGAAAGGATGGTTAAGAGCGCCGTCATGGTTTATGGTTTGGAACGTAGCATTAGATGTGCGGCGGGAAAACCATGCAATGGGTGTAATCATTCGCCGATCACTCCGAACCATTTAGATGAAAAAAACAATACATTGGTTTAGACAGGATTTGCGACTTTTCGATAATCAGGCGCTGGTGAACGCCTGTGAATATGGGCAGGTGTTACCGGTCTATATTCATGACCCGGTGAACTGCGGAGATCAGAAGCTGGGTGCGGCGTCGGAGTGGTGGCTGCACCACTCACTCGAATCTTTAAATGCAGCGTTGGAAGGGTCGCTGAATATCTACACCGGGGACTCGGCTTCGATTCTTCAGCAGCTGGTTTGGAAATATGAGATTTCCAACATAACGTGGAATTGCTGCTATGAACCTTGGCGTATGGAACTGGATCGTGTGGTCTCGGAGCAGTTGGAACAGGACGGGGTTGAAATCTCGGAATCTAACGGAGCACTGCTTTGGGATCCGGAAGAGGTGTTAAAGCGGGATGGGACGCCGTATAAAGTTTTCACGCCGTTTTATAAACGAGGATGTCTGGGCGCTATGCCGCCGCATAAACCTCTGCAAAAAGCGAAGGGGCTTTTTTTAAAGGATCCGAAATCGGTAGAACTGGACGCGCTGAATTTATTGCCGACCCTCGGTTGGGATGCAGAATTTTATACCCATTGGAAACCTGGAGAGGCTGGGGCTATCCAACGATTGGAAACCTTTATTTCTTCGGGATTGAAGGGATATAAAGACGGGCGGAATTTTCCTGACCGGGAAAATGTTTCGCGTTTATCTCCCCATCTCCATTTCGGAGAGATTTCTCCTCATCAGGTTTGGTACGCGGTCAAACGTGAAACGGCGGATGAAGATGTGGGGCATTTCTGCTCTGAATTAGGCTGGCGTGAATTTTCGAATAACCTGCTTTTTCATTTCCCGCACATCACCGACCACAACCTCAATCCAAAATTCGATGCTTTCCCCTGGGAACCCGATGGGAAAAAACTGAAAGCTTGGAAAGCCGGGCAGACGGGTATTCCGATCGTGGATGCCGGCATGCGTGAACTTTGGGAAACCGGGTATATGCACAATCGGGTCAGAATGGTGACGGCCTCTTTTCTTGTGAAGAATCTGCTGATACATTGGAAGGAAGGGGAACGATGGTTTCGGGATACGCTGGTTGATGCGGATTTGGCAAATAACACGGCCAGTTGGCAGTGGGTGGCCGGATGCGGCGCTGACGCGGCTCCCTATTTTCGCATTTTTAATCCGGTAACACAGGGACAGAAATTTGACCCGGACGGAGCGTATATTCGCCGTTTTGTTCCTGAGTTATCCGAGTTGCCGAAGAAGTATATGTTCTGTCCCTGGGATGCGCCATCGGACATTCTGAAGGCGACCGGTGTGGAACTGGGTTCAACATATCCTCATCCGATTGCAGATCTCAAGAAATCGAGGGCCGACGCTTTGGTTGCCTATGCATCGATCAAAGAAAGCGGTACATCCAACGGGTGACAGAAAATGAATTGATCTGTTTGATCGATTTTTCGACGCTGTACTGAAGGATGTATTGGGTGGAGTCATAGGGGGGCTGCTGAACTTCGCTGGTGTCGAGTTCGCGTAATGTGGGTAATGCTCGATCGCTACCGATTTGACCCAGCGCCCAGATGGCGCTGTTGCGTTTTTCGAACGACGCGGATTCATCTTCAACCAGCGCAATCAATGCACCGACATGATCGCCGCCGTAGATTCCCCGGGCTTCCTGGGCGGAGCGCTGTACGCCGGTAAAAATCAGACGGGCACCGATACCGTACAAAACGAATACCGTGATCACCATGATCCAGATTGCTACTTCGAGTTTGGGTTTCTTAAGCATAGGTGAAAAGGCTATCAGCTTTTTGGCTGCGGCAGAATCAGAATTGTGTAGCTTCTGGTATTAGGTGATTAGGTGTTGCACTGCTAATTAATAGCATTCGGGTCGCCGACCACCAGCAGGGAGCGGGGAACCGAGACATCAAACTGCAGGGTGCTGCCGTCATCATTATAACGTTTCATCATCAGCGTGGGTTCTGTGCCCACTTTGCCGCGTAGATGCCGCACCACCTGAT
The DNA here is from genome assembly GCA_937141895.1 of uncultured Verrucomicrobiota bacterium. Classification (GTDB taxonomy): domain Bacteria; phylum Verrucomicrobiota; class Kiritimatiellia; order Kiritimatiellales; family Pontiellaceae; genus Pontiella. Next base: position 328 of record CAKZQV010000133.1, on the reverse strand, counting down.
GCAGGGGCATGCCCTCAAAATCTACCATGGTTCCATCTGGACGAATCATGCCTGAAATATAGTCGCCGGGCGCCACCATGCCCGTGGCCTCAATGGAACTCATGATGGTGGTCTCGCGAATTTTCGGTAGGCCGTTTTTATCCTGTTCTATCCGGGCCCCGATGCCAACCAGTGCATTTTTGTTGATGGCTTCAAGCGCTTCGCGCTGTTCCTCCGGGGTTTCGAGGGTGGCCACCCAGTCGAGGGTGGCCAACGTATCCACCCGCACAAACCGGGCAATCGCGTTGATCAGCTGCTGCCGTTTTTCCGGGTCGGTCTCATTCGCCAG
>CAKZQV010000132.1 GCA_937141895.1 uncultured Verrucomicrobiota bacterium | reverse complement strand
GAGAAGGAGTGTTTCGCACCAAAATGGTGGAGGCGGGGGGAGTTGAACCCCCGTCCGAATAAGAGTCACAGCAGCTTCTACGTGTGTAGTTCGACATTTAAAGATTCGCCGCCTCCGCTGCCGCCGAACGTGGCCACTTTGGTCGCTAGTTTCCTGTTCTAGTTTTCGTGCCGCATTCCGGAAACCCGAATGAAGCCTTAGCCTGCTATCGTCGCCTCTATCTCCTAACAGACATTAGAGTAGAGACGTAGCGGAACTATGCCGCTAGTGCGTAACTTTCGTCAGCATTTATGTTTTTTGGGCTCCTTTTTACGAGGCCTGGAGTCCAACCTCGACACGCCACTGAAGCTTCAACCTACCCGTCGAAACCAGTCGCCCCCATTTCCATGGGTTATAAGCAGAGACAGAGAGAACATGAAAAACGTTCAGGGGTCAAGCGCCATAATGTAGATGCGGCATCCTGCCGCATTCAGCTTCCGGGGCAGTGGCCGATTCTTTAAAACGCGGCAAGATGCCGCGTTTACATTATTGCTCCGGCGATACATCTTGAGACGCCTGTGCGACTGAAATATGGCCACAAAAAAGCGCAAAAAATACGAAAACTCAGCAGGATAGGTCTTTGCGTTTCTTGCGCCTTTTGGCGGCTATTCTCACCATATTTAAACGCCGTATCTATAGCATCAACTCCCTGCGCTTCCTCTGTAACCATGGAATCACCCAAAATCTTCAGCCTGCAGAAGAAAAAATCTGAATTAGGTCATAGACCTGCATAAAGGCAATTGGTATCTAAAGTTTAAGTATTAACATTTTATAGATAAGTATGTGTTTAAAAATTTCAGCGGAGACATAAGCCGTGCAAATCAGCATTCCACTCCATGCACTGTTGGGGTCAAAGAGTAGGAAAAAATTCGTGCGTAGATGTCACAACTTGGGTTGGAACAATGATCAGCTGAATGGGCGCTGGTGTTGCAATTAGAGCTGAAACGCATTCTGAAAAACCAAAACTAACGCTGCCCAGAACGTGGAGCCACCTCGGCAACACGCCCATCAAGGCGGTATTCCTCGGACGACTCATAGTTTAATTTTCTATCCACTTAAAGGATTCAATCATGAATGAAAGAAGGCCCTTGGGGCTAGCTGGAGTCAGTCTAATATTAGGCATTACTTCGCTCATTGTATTCCCGCTAGGTCCAATTACTGCGATCTCCGCCATTATCTGTGGCCATATAGCCCGGGCGAAGATTAAAGCAGAGCCCGACAACCTGAAAGGGGAGGGAAAAGCAATCGCAGGACTGATCATGGGGTATATTTATGTGGGTGTTATAGCCCTGGTGATCATAATCCCCGCACGATCTCTCAGCTCTACCCGAACGTTTATTGCAGAAGCAAAGGCTGGCTGTTCCTACATACTGACGGCGGAGAGAATCCACAAGGCAGAACATGGAGCATATATCGACGTAGAAAATCCTAATGCCCTGACGGCAATTAGCCTAAAAGATCTACAAGGAAGATATTTTGATCACCAGGGCTATTCCGTTCAAGTAATCGAAGAAGACACCTTGATTATTAAAGCTAATGCAAATGGAACGGATAAAGTTGTGGGCGATGTGGTCATGACAGTTTCCAGAGGAAGTATAGAATGGAGCGGCTCTCTGCTTGAATAGAAATGGCAGATTCAGACACGGCGCCACCGATGACAACGTCCATGGAGCAGGGCAAGGTGGAGGTCACGGCTGGTCAACCATTTCATCAAAAATCCAACTTCAATCTATCCTCGTAGAGCAAGCGGGTCTTGATCTAATGCCGATGCGCTGATTGGCTATGGCAAAAATTAGTAGGTTGCGTGGCGCGTTTACGTGCTAAATTTCCAATGGGTGGAAAAGGGCGCGGGGCGGGGAACGTGGTAGAGTCGGTGGAATTCAGAGAGGTTTCGATTATGGATTTTATTAAAGGGATTTGTCATTTCGGGCTGTCGGTTGCGGATCTGGATGAGTCGGTGCGGTTTTATACGGAGGTGCTGGGGCTGACGATGAGCGAGCGCCGGGAGAAGGATGCGTTTTTCCCGATCGGGGATTCTGATGTGATGGCGCTGATTCAGTATCCGTGGGACCGAGAGCGGTTCGATGCGGAGATGCGTCCGGCGAATTTCGGGAAAATGTTCACGCATTTCGGTCTGACGGCTGCGTCGGCCGAGGATGTGTTTAAATTTCAGGATCACCTGAAGGCGAATGGCGTGAAGATGGTGAAAGAGGCCTATGAGCGGTGGGACGGGGCGAGTTTGTATTTCCTAGACCCCAATGGCTATACGCTGGAATATATCTACTTTAATCCGGATGCTGAATCCTAAGCGACTCACTTAAGCCGGTCATTGAAGCATTGCTGATGGATTTCAACGATTGAATTGACCTTCTGATCGGGAAGACGGTTGATGGTCTGATTCATCTGCGGGACGGGGAGGTGGCGCAGGGCGTTGAGGGGGCAGTCGCCGAGCGCTTCGCCCAGCGGGCATTCGAGCGTCAGGCCTTTGATCCATATCCGCTTATCCAGAGGTGTGAACTTCATCTTTCTAGTCTCCCTTAGACTCGAATTCTAGCGCGTTGGTTCGGGGAAACAAGGAAAGAGAATTTAAAATACGGATAATGAACCCGTATTTGGCAGCATTTATTCCATCAGCCTGCAATAATTTCTTCGAGAATCTGCAGAATTTCGGGTACATCGTCGCGGGAAACGTCGGACAGCCAGATTTTCTGGGGATAGATCATGATGTTGGGGCCGGCATCGCAAACGCCGAGGCAGCTGGATTCGGAGACCCGGACAAAAATTTTCCATCCGCGTTCGCGAACTTCGTCTTTGAGGATGGTTTTGAGGTCGGGGTCGACATTATGTCCACAGGATTTACGTCCGTCACTGCGTGTTTTGTTGCAAATAAAGAGGTGGGCTTTGTATCGGGACTGTTTTTTTTGCATGAAATGCTCCTGTGTTTCTAAACGCGTATACTTAGGATAATGTTTTGAGCAAAGAAAGGGTAAACCGCGCGATTTTGGGTGGTGGAGGCGGCGAGGCGGCAGTTGACGTGCGAGGGAGCAACGGGTAACTTGGCTCGGAACATGCAATAGTATGTGTTTTGGAACGGGAGATCCAGAAAAGGAGCGCATGTTTGGATGGAAGAAAAATATCTGGGAGACGCTAGTGGCTGCACCACCGGAAGGGGTGCTGGAGCTTATTTTCTGTGTGTATGATGAGAAGCTGAAGCTGAAGCATCATTACCGATCGGTGCGGGATGAGGCGATTGAAGATGATCGTTTCCGTTTTCTGAATGAGCCGACTCAGGCGATTGAAACCGGCCTGCTGGCGGAGGCGGCTTCCACGGGGAAACCGGCCACGATCTCTTTCGCATATGGGGCTGGGTTGAATAAATTGCTCTATGTAATGCCGTATGAACGCAAGCGGGATAAGTTGAATCTGGCCTGTATTCAGATTTCGATGGATCGGTCGAGCCCGGATCAAGCCCCGGCGGCGTATGTTTGTGCGTTGAATGAGGGGAAAGCCTTTTTCCTTATAGCTGATCCGGCGAATCATATTCTTGCGGTGAGTGCGAAGGTACCTGAGGCCTTCGGCTATTCTTCGAATACGCTACAGGAGGTCAGTCTGGCTGAGCTCTTCGGTCCGTCGGACCTGAGCATGATCGCGTCGAGTGCTCCGGATTCAAATCAGTCAATTTTAAGTTGTGTTTTCCATTGTCTGGATGGTTCGCGCCGCGATGTTGAGGTCAAGAAGTATACGGCAACTGATGGCTGTATGCTTTTCGGGATCAGCGATGTGACCCGTTTGCAGTTGAATGAAGAGATTACGGCTGTGGCCTCGCGGGAGCGCCGGCGGATCGGGCAGGATCTTCATGATTCCATTGGTCAGGTTTTGACGGGCATCAGTCTGTTGAGCCGTTCGCTGGCGAACAGCCTGGAGCGTGCCGGCAGTGTAGATTGTCAGGATGCGAAACAGGTTTCCGAGTTGGCGGATGATGCGAACAACCAGATCCGCCAGATCTCCCGGGGCCTGATGCCGTCGGAGGTGGTGCAGCGAGGGCTGTATCCTTCGTTGCGCGAGCTGGCGCAGTTGACGACGGACAGCTGCGGGTTTACATGCGATGCGGTGATTGATGAGCAGGTGGAGATTCACGACGGAGCCATTGAGACCCATTTATTTCGGATTGCTCAGGAGGCGGTGAATAATGCGGTTCGCCATTCGGGCGGTAACCGGATTACGATTTATATTTCTGATGAGGATGGAAACCCGAAGTTGAAAATTCAGGATAACGGACGATGGCGCCATATCATTGAAAATCAGGGTGGAATTGGACTGAAGACCATGGAATATCGGGCCTCGGCCATTAACGGCCAGTTGGATATTCGTCAGTTGGAGAGCGGCGGCACGTGTGTGATCTGCCAGTTGGAAGCAGAAGAATTTCTTGAAACGAAAGTACTATAAGTATGGCTGCACAGAAAAAAATAAAATCGGCCGGTGAGAAGCATAAGGTGTATCTGGTGGATGACCATCCGATTGTCCGGCAGGGCCTGATCAAATTAATTGAGCAGGAAGAACAGCTGGAAGTGTGCGGCGAAGCGGGCAGTGTCAGCGAAGCGCTGGCCGAAATTCAGGATTTGGGACCGGATGTTATTCTGGTGGATATTTCGCTGGAGGAATCTAACGGCCTGGAGCTGATTAAGACGATTGATGATCTGGGCCTTCAGATTCCGACGCTGGTGCTTTCGATGCACGATGAATCGCTCTATGCAGAACATGCGCTGAAAGCCGGGGCCAGCGGGTATGTCATGAAGCAGGCCGCATCCAATACCCTGATTCAGGCGATCGAAAAGGTGCTGGATGGTGAAATCTATGTCAGCAAAGTGATGTCTTCTCAAATGTTGAAAATGGCTTTTCGCAGTGGGGGAGAAGTTCAGCGCAGTGGAACGGAAGCCTTGAGCCTTCGTGAGCTGGAAGTGTTTGAGTTGATCGGGCGCGGGAATTCAACGCGCGAAATTGCAGAACAACTGAACCTGAGTGTAAAAACCATCGAGACCTATCGCGCGCACATTAAAGATAAACTGCATCTGCGTAGTGGCACTGAGCTGATGCAGAAGGCGATCCACTGGGTGGAGAATGAATCGTACCGATAGGTTCGGCTGAAGCGTTAGCCCCTTTGTTTGCAGGGCCATTGTTCCAATGATTGGAACAATGGCTCTTTCTTTTACCCGTATTTTCGCATGGGGATTGTGCGGACCGCCTATCGGGGATTCCCCTATAGTCCGCCGTGGGGTTTCCCTAATCCTGCCGTCAGGGTTTATTCCATATTTCTTTCAGCTAGTGCCCGTCTTGTTATTTTTGGTGAGCCGACTAGGGTTTTGTTCGGGATTGTACCCTTTCCAATGTTTGGAAGCGTGTGGTTGGCGCTGAAGCTTTTTTAATGAATGAAGGAAGTATGTTGATAAAAAATATTGGGCACAGGGGATGCTCAAGCCCGATGTGTGGTCAAGAAAAGGAGAACACCATGATTAAGCATCTGAAAATAGAAAGCGTATGGTCCCTAGTGGGGTTGGTTGCTTTCATGATGACTGCCCCAACGGCAGTCGTTGCACAGGTAGCATCCGATACAGCTTCAGCCCGCGCTGAACTTATGGAGACGGAAGAAGATACTCAGGGGTCTGAATTCGTTACGATTAACGTTAAGGACGCCAATATTGCAGAAGTTCTGAAGGCCTATTCGTTGCAAACGGGCCAGAGTATCGTGGTTGGACCCGATGTGGTCTCTGAAAATGTGAATGTTCGTCTGATGAATATTCCGTGGGAAGATGCCCTGGATGTGATTCTGAAGCCTTATGGTTTCGGTTATCGGGTTGTTGGCGACACGATTGTGATCAGCAAGCTGGAAAACATTGTTACGGTCGAAGGCATTGAGCCGCTGGTTTCCAAGGTTTTCGAACTGGGCTATTTAGATGCCTATGATATCAAGGACATTATTGAGGCACAGTTGTCCGCCCGCGGTAAATACACCATTCTCGAAACGAAGAGTCTGCCCGGCTGGGAATTCGGTGGCGAAGGCAATAGCGGTGCGGCCACGGAGTCAGGCGTACGTGAGCGCAAGCAGCGCGACGAGATCCAGAAGAGTAAAACCATTGTGGTCACGGATGTGCCTTCAGCCATCACCAAGATCGAAAAAATTATTGAACAGCTCGACCACAAACCCGCGCAGGTTCTGATCGAAGCCAAGTTTTTGGAAATCTCGAGCGGCACCGGTTCTGATATCGGGTTGAACTACATTCAAGGCGTTGAGAATATTGAGGATGCTTCAAGCGGTGGGTCGCTTCAACCCCAGCCGATTACACCGGATGTGCTAAAAGTGCTCAATGGAGTGACCGGCTATCCGAATCCACTGAATACAGCCGCCGCCGGGGGCTACTCGATGGCCTCGGGTATTAATCTTTCGCATGCGATTCTGGGCGACTGGGGAGCCGACATGCTCTTCTCCTTTATTGCACAAGATGACGATTCCAATATTTTGTCTGCTCCGCGCGTGTTGACGCTCAACAATCAGGAAGCGGCCATTCTGGTCGGCGAAAAATTCCCCATCATTGAATCGCAAAGTAACTCTGGAGGCAATAGTTCGATTACTTCCACCAGCCTGGACTATTATGAAAATATCGGGATTCAGCTTAACGTGATTCCGCAGGTCTGCGCCGATAATTATATTAATATGATTGTTCACCCGGCGGTCAGTCAGATCCAGGGCTATGAATCAGGAACCGTGACTGCCGACACCGGTGCACAGTCCGGAACGCGTTATCCGATTCTGGATATCCGTGAGGCCGAAACGCAAATTATGATTCAGAGCGATCAAACTGCAATTATCGGTGGTCTCCAGGAAGAGCGTGATAAAGAAGAAATTGAAAAGATTCCGTTCCTGGGTGATATCCCGCTCATCGGTCGTCTGTTCCGTCGGGAAACCCTCTCGAAAGAAAAAATCGATTTGTTGATCTTTATCAAAGCCAGTGTGGTCGATACCGAAGCCTATCAGGTGACCTCCGCCCAGGAAGAAAAGCGTCGTGAAGACCGGATGGACCTCGAATTGCTGAAGAAGGATGAGATCGAAGATGAATTGGCAGATGAAACGGCGGTTGAGCCGGTCTTTGAGCCTGCGGTCGAAGACGGAATGGTTGCAGCAGATCCCATGAAATCGCCGGAAGAGGAAAATGCGGAAATTCTCGCTCTTGTTCAGAGCATGGATGAGCCGGCTCCGGCAATGACCAATGATATGCCGGTGTCCGCTTTTGCTGAGTAAGGCCTTTCCAATTATTGGAAGAGGATGTGTGAGTATGTATTTGAAGGATAGTGCAGTATGATTACTGATCAACTCAGCGAAATGATGATCCGAAGCGGTCGGGTTGGAAGTTCTGAATTGGAAAAGGCGTTGTCTATCCAGGAGCAGTCCGGCCAGGTATTGACCGATATTCTAATCGAGGAAGAGCTGGCTTCACCGAATGATATTGCACTCACATTTTCCGAGCTGTTGAATATACCTTATCTGGATCTCGGCGAAGAATTCCATTTGAAGCGCGATGAATATGATATGATTCCGGAGTCAGTTGCTCGGCGGTTCTGCCTGATCCCGCTGGTGAAGGAAGAAGGGGTGGCTATCACGTTGGTGATGAAAAACCCGCTCGATATGGATGCGGTGGATACCGTTCGTTCTCTGACGTCCTATGAAATTCATAAAGCGGTCAGTACGGAAGACAAGATCAAGACGATCATTGATAAATGTTATAAGGAGGAAGCCTATGTTGAGGCGGGCCTTCAGGACATTATGGACGTCGAAACGCAGATTCAGGAAGATGCGGCCTTCGAAACCAATCTGGGCGATGTGGATCAGTTATTGGTTCACGCCAACGATGCCCCGGTGGTTCGTTATGTCAATCTCCTGTTGATGGAAGCGGTGCGTGACCGGGCTTCGGACATTCACTTTGAGCCGGGGGAAAATTCCTGCACGGTTCGTCTGCGTATTGACGGCACATTGCATGTGGTTACCCCGCCTCCGAAATCGTTGTATCAGGCCGTGATTACCCGTATTAAAATTCTGTCGGAAATGGATATTGCCGAACGGCGCCTGCCGTTGGATGGCCGCTTTAAGTTTAAGTTTTCGGGTCGCGTGGTCGATGTGCGTGTCTCCTCAATGCCGCTGGTTTTCGGTGAAAAAGTGGTGATGCGTATTCTCGATAAACAGAGTCTGTTGCTGGATTTGGAAGATATCGGTTTTGAGGGTGAAAAGCTGAAGCGCTTTAAAGAAATCCTCGGTATGCCGAATGGGATTGTGCTGCTAACCGGTCCGACAGGATCCGGCAAAACCACCACCCTCTATAGTGCGCTTCAGGTTTTGAAAAGTCCGACCCGAAATGTTCAGACCGTGGAAGACCCGGTGGAATATCTGATTGATGGTATTAATCAGATGCCGACCCGACCCAAGATCGGCCTCTCCTTTGCCGAATGTCTGCGTCATATTCTGCGTCAGGATCCGGATGCGGTAATGATTGGTGAGATCCGCGATTCCGAAACGGCCGAAATTGCCATGCGGGCTTCGCTCACCGGTCATATTGTGTTGAGTACGTTGCATACGAATGATGCCACATCATCGTTCAGCCGCCTTCGGGACATCGGCATTCCTTCCTACCTGACGGCAGCCACCATGCGCCTGATTATTGCCCAGCGTCTGGTGAAAACCATTTGCCCGAATTGTAAAACAGTGTATCAACCTGATGCTGGTGAGCTGGAGTGGGTCAAGCCGGTTTATGCGGATGCCCCGCAATGGACCTATTATCATGGAGCCGGATGCAACCAGTGTCGCAACAGTGGGTTGAAAGGTCGCCGTGCGATTTTTGAATTTCTTGAAGTGTCACCGAATATCCGCGAACTGGTGCATGAAGAGGTGGATGATTTAACCCTGCGTCGCAAGGCGATCGCGGGTGGAATGCAGACCCTGGCCGAAAATGGTTTTCAGCGAGTCAAAGAGGGCAACACGACCATCAGTGAAGCGATTAATGTGTGCATGGTAGATTAGACGGGATTACGACATGGCCATTTTCAGTTATATTGCAAAAACAAATGAGGGCAAGGAGGTGCGATCTTCTCTGGAAGGATCGACGCGCCTGGAGGCCCTGGAGTCGTTACGCAAAAAAGGGCTGACGGTCATTGACCTGTACAGTGCTGAGGAAAAGTCCGCTTCTCAAACAAAAGTGCAGTTGGAAAAGAAAAAGCAGGCGGCTGAAGAATCCAAAAAAAATAAGCGCAAAAGTTTTTCATTCTCGTCCAAAGTCAAAATGACCGATCTGGCCGTTTTCTGCCGTCAGTTGGCGATCTCTGTAAATGCAGGCGTTCCGTTGCGCGATGCGATCGAAGGCATTGGCATGGAGCTGGAGCATCCGGTGCTGAAACGCGTGAGCGAAGACATGGTGCAGCAGCTGCATGACGGCAAAAGTTTTTCAGAAGTCATTGCGGCCCATCCGAAAGTATTCAATGAAATGTTTTACGGGTTGACGAAGGTTGCAGAAGAGTCCGGCAAGCTGCCGGAAACCTTAAGCCAGCTGGCCGCCTATTTGGAGAAATCGGACCGCCTGCAACGACGGATTAAAGCGATGGCGGCCTACCCGATGTTTATCGGGGTATTCTTTGTGATCGTGTGTCTGATTATGACGTTGTTTATTCTTCCACAGTTTACCGATATTTTTGGCGGGTTCGGTGCAGATCTTCCGTTCTTTACCCGACTGGTCTTTTCGGTGAATAATTTTTTTGTGAATAATTTTCTGCTGATCTTTATCGGTACTGTGTTGTTCATTACGGCCGTCGTGATGTATGGAAAGACGGAATCAGGATCTTATCGAAAAGACCAATTAAAATTGAATATGCCCTATGCGGGCGGCTGCCTGAAAAAATATATTCTGGCCCGCTTCTGCCGCAGTATGTCCATTATGGTCAACAGTGGGGTGCCGATCTCCAATGCGCTCGAAATTTGTGCGGATGCAACGGGGAATCAGTTGGTTAAACGCAATGTTTTGGGTGTGCGCGAAATGATCATGACAGGCAACCGCATCGCGGCCAGTCTGGACAAAGCCGGCATTTTTCCGGGGCTCGTTGTTCGCATGGTTTCGGTGGGCGAGGATTCGGGCCAGTTGCCGGAGGTGCTCGATAATGTATCCGATCTTTATGAGGATCAGGTTGAAGTATCCGTCATGACCTCGATGGCGCTGTTTGAGCCTTTGATTATCTGTGTGTTCGGCGCCTTTATTCTGATGCTCGTGTTAGCGATTTATCTGCCGATCTTTACGGTTTCGATGAATGTGAGATAAGTCAGGAAAGGAGATTTATGGATGTAGAGAGTGAGACATCGTTTAACTGAATTCCAAGGTTTGGAAATATATACGCGCGGGTTGGGGTACTCGCGATGAATGAAAGTAAAATGAAATAACAAGGAGAATACCATGAAGACTAAAAAACAGAAAAAATCAGGTTTCACTTTGGTGGAACTGATGGTTGTGGCGATCATTGTAGCGATTCTGGCCGCCGTAGCTATCCCGCTCATGTCGGGGAATACTGAACGCGCAATGATGACAGAAGCGCAAACCGGTTGCAGTGCAGTTGCAGATCAGGTTCGTCTCTACTTTGTTGAGCATAATTCTGCTCCTGCCAATCTTGCTGCTTTGTCGGGAATTGCGGCCAACGATCTTTTGGGCACATACTTCGATACGTATGAACTGGGAACTGTTACGGACCAGAACAACTTCACCGTGACCGCGACGGGGCGTTCCGGAGGAGATGCCGACGGAAAGCAGCTCACTATGACGGTTGCTACGGGTGTGACAACGTGGTCGGACCTCACGGATACTCCTGCTACTGGGGGTGGATCGGGCGGATCTTAATCTGAATAACCATGGTAATGGGACGGCGTGTTGCGCCGTTCCCATTACTTCTTTTTTCCACTGAAATGAAAATGAGTTTAGGCGCGGAATGAGCAATAAAGAAAATATAGCCGGAATCAATATTGCGGAAGGTGTGGTGAGTGCTGCGCGGATTGTGCGACGCGGACGCCAGAAAATTGCCATGACCCATGGCGGTTGGCTGGAATATGCGCCGGACGCTTCCGATGAAGAGATCATTCAGGTCATCCGGAAACTGTGGAAAAAATGTCGTATGCCGACCCGTACGGTTTGCGCCGGGTTTCATACCCGCTCGCTTTGTCTTAAATATTTTAAATATCCCGATCTGGCTCCGCGCGAGCTGACGTCGGCCCTGAATCTGGAGGCCGAGGAAACGCTTCAGCTTCCGCCTGAAGAAATTGCTCTGGACTGGCATTTGAATCGGCCGAAAAATGATCCTTATACGCAGCTGGGAGAACAGTTGCACGGGGTGCTGGTGGCGGTGAGCAAAAAGGATGTAAATCTACAGCTGAACCTGTTGAAAAAAGCCGGCCTTTTTCCTGTGCTTACCGATGTTGGAAGTACGTCACTTTGTAACCTTTTTCTTGCGTTGCGCGGCGACAAGGTGAATGAGCACAATGCCGTTTGTGTGGTGAACCTTGCGCGTTTCAGCGCGGATATTTCCATTCTGTTTAATGATCATTATATCTATCCGAGAACCATTATCTCCCGTTCAGCGGAGTGGTCGAGTAAGGTTCAATATCTCATCGAGAATATTTCGGATGCCTTGCTCTATTATCATGTAAAGGTGGATAAAACACCGGTCACGCAATTGGTACTTACCGGGTTTGTGCCCCAGGAACCGGAGTTTGTCGCACAGATTCACGATACCATTGGACTGCCGACGGAGGTTTGGAGTCCATTAAAGGATGATAATTTTGTGATGGGGCACACGGTTAAATCATCCAAAAGCCACGATGTAATGTCGCCCCTGATGACAACCAGCCTAGGGCTGGGATTGAGGAACACCTGATGCATATACTTTTGAATTCAGAATGCGAAGTGCTGATTGGTTGGTCTGAGACCACTCCGCCTATGGGCAGTACCTGTAACCCGGTCTCGAAGGCCGACAATCAAAAATCAAAAATTAAAAATCGGAAATATATCCATGCCTGCTGATTTTCAAATTAATCTGGCGAAGGATCTGACCAGTTCACCTGAAGAGCGAACCCGTTTCTATAATGGATTTCTAATCTATCTGGTTTCCTGTTTTGGGCTGCTGGTTTTGACGGCCTATCTGACGAGTGTGAACCTGACGGCTTATATGAAGAATAGAACCGAACAACATCAGATTTCCGCAACGGTCAGCGCTGCAACCGGGATCAGTAAAGACATGTTTAAACATCCGGAGCAAAGCTATACCCAGCTGGATGCCTATTCCCGGAAACTGATTTCGTTAAAACAGCTGCTCGGGCAGCGGGTTCAGCTGTTACCGGTGGTGCATAACCTCTTTGTGAAACTGCCACAGGATGTGGCCTTGCAGAGCTTGGCGGCGGATAAGAAAAAAGTTTCCTTTGGATTGGTGATGCCCATGCCCTCGAATGATGCGAACGATCCGGTCAAAGTACTGCGAACGGCGTGGGAAAGTAATGAGGAGCTGATGAGGCGGGTGGATACCATTCGGCCGATTACCGGTGAACGCAGAACCATGGGGTCGGAAACCAAATTTTATGTGCAGTTTGAATGTGTATTGAAACAGTAGGCAGAATGTATGGATATCGGAAAATTTAAAGCAAGTCGCGGCAGGCTGACGGCGTGGATCATGATTCCGCCGGTACTGATTGTGGGATTGGGGCT
>CAKZQV010000131.1 GCA_937141895.1 uncultured Verrucomicrobiota bacterium | reverse complement strand
CGGTAAAAGCGCTCGTGACCGCGAACGGCGCGGAAGCCCTGCGCATGGAAGAGCGTTTCGCCAACGACGTTGGCCTCCTTTGGGAAGGCGGCGGTTTGGATTCAGACTTTGGTGGTGAACAAGCTGAAGATGCCGAGTTTTCCGGCGCAAAAATTGCGACTGAAGGGAAAAATTATAACGGGTCCGCCTACCTTAACATGGGCAAAGCGAAGGGCGCTTATGTGGAGTGGTATCAGGAAAACGATGGCGCGGCCGCCAAGGTCAACCTTTCGATCCGCTACAGCGGCACTTCCAAAGGTCGGAAACCGCTCAAGCTGCGTTTAAACGTGAATGAAAAAATGATGGAACAGGAGCTTTCACTACCACCGACTTCCAATGCAGGCAAACGGTGGCGCTCGATTTCAGCTCCGATCTCCCTAAAACGCGGCGCGAATACCATCCGTTTAACGACGATCGATGACCGCAACATTCTGATCGATGAAATCGAGATCAAATAAGAGAAAAACAATGATACCTAAAAAAAGCATTTTCGCATCACTACTAGCTCTCCTTATAACTGGAAGCAGTTCCGCCTTGGCGCAGGACCTGTCCACGGGCTGGAAGTTTCTTAAAGGAAAAACCACGCCGTCAGCACAAACGCAGTCGTGGGAAGACGTGACCGGTCCGCACACATGGAATGCAATCGACGCTCAGAATGGTGGCGGCAAAGATAAACATAGCCGCGATGGCTACTATCGCGGCCCAGCCAGCTATGCAAAATCATTTATCGCCCCCGAAACGATGGAAGGAAAACGCGTGTTTATCCGCTTCGATGCGGTGAGCACGTATGCAGAAGTCTATCTGAACGGCACCCGGCTCGGTGAACACAAAGGCGGATTCGGCGCATTCGCGTTTGAGATTACGGATACCTTGAAGATCGGAAAAGAAAACGACTTACGAGTCATGGCGTCCAATGCATGGAACGAAAATATTCCGCCACTCTCGGGCGACTTTCCGATTTTTGGCGGAATTTATCGCCCAGTCACGCTAATCGTAAAAGAGCAACTGTGTATCAGCCCCCTTCACCGCGGCAGCCACGGCGTCTTTCTGCGTCAGGAAAAGGTCAGCGAACAATCCGCAAGCCTCAGCGTGACCACCTTACTCGACAACGCGGAAAAAAGGGCGACTCACGCAACGGTTAAATATGAACTCATCGACGCGGAAGACAGCGTCGTTGCCGAAGCGACCGATCAACAACAAATCAAAGCAGGCGGAACAATCGAAAGCAAAGCCGTCCTGACGCTCGCCAACCCGCATCTCTGGAATGGTCGAATGGATCCCTATCTCTACACGGTGCGCGTCAGCGTCATCGCAAACGGAGAATCCGTCGACAGCTTCACGATGAAACAGGGCTTCCGCTACTTTAGTGTCGATCCGGATAAAGGCTTTTTCCTCAACGGAAAATCGTACCAACTCTGGGGCATTAACCGCCACCAGGACCAAGAAGATAAAGGTTGGGCGCTTACCTCCGAAGATCACAAATTGGACATGGATATTATTAATGAAATGGGAACCCGCTCGATCCGTCTGGCGCACTATCCTCACTCCGAGTACATCTTTCAGCTCTGTGATGAAATGGGCATTCTGGTAACCGCCGAACTGCCGCTGGTCGACTGCATCACCGACTCTCCGGAGTTTATCGAAAACACGACACTGCAGATGAATGAAATTATCGACCTGCAGGGCAACCACACCTGCGTTTTTGCTTATGGCCTCTACAATGAAATGTACCAGCGAACCAGCCCGCCTGCAGAAGAACTGCTGACCGCGATGAGCGATCTTTGCAAACGCCGCGATCCCACCCGCTACACCTACGGCGGCACCAACAAGGGCGGACGCATGGATCTGAACAGAACCACCGAACTACTGGCATTTAATGGATATCTCGGCTGGTACCGCGGCACATCCGCCGAAATGGAAAATCATATTGCTTCGTATCTAATAAAAAGCGAAGGCCGCGGAATTGCCATTAGTGAATATGGCGCGGGCGCTTCGATTAAACATCAAGAAACACGTCCCCAAAAGCCGCGCGCTGCCGGAAAATGGCACCCCGAGGGATACCAAGCGCAGCACCACGAAGTGCAATTTGAGATCATGAAAAAAACACCGCAGGTTTGGGGAACCTACCTCTGGAATATGTTCGATTTTGCCAGTGTCTGGCGCGATGAAGGCGACCGCCCTGGCATCAACGATAAAGGCCTGGTTACGCACGATCGAAAAACCCGCAAGGACGCCTTCTTCTTTTACAAGGCGAATTGGTCGGACCACCCCGTGCTCTACATCACATCCCGCCGCCATACTCTCCGAGCAGAAACCGATACACCGATCAAGGTATACTCCAATCAGGGTCCCGTAACCCTTATCGTTAATGGAACGAAAATCGGAACCAAAGAGCCTTCCGACATGAAAATCGCGCTGTGGGACCGTGTTACCCTGAAAGAAGGTGAAAACACAATTGAAGTCATCGCTGGCGACCAGAAAGACCGGTGTTCATGGGTCGTTGATACAAAGGCCCAACCCAAAACGGCAACCACCATCGCCACTGAAAAAGAAGGCGTTTCCCCCGCGTTGGCGTTCGATGGAAAAATGGACACCCGCTGGGTCGCCAGAAAAAAAGGGACCATTTTAAAGCACAGCTGGAAAAAACCGGTCACCGCCGAAGTCATCGCCATTGCTTGGTACGAAGGAGACAAACGCACCTATGACTTCAAGATTCAGGCCTCCAAAGGTGGGAAAAAATGGAAAACGGTTTATTCAGGAAAATCTACGCAGAAAGCGGAAGACCTCAGCCGCTACGAGATTCCGAAAACCACGTTGAAGCACCTGCGGATCATCTGCAACGGGAGCGATAAAAATAGCTGGTCCTCCATCTGGGAAGTCCAATGCCCGGCGCATTAGGTTTATCACCCCTTAATCACAGCAGGAAAAAACCATGAAAAAAATACTCATGAAGCATGTTCTCATCGTGCTCGGAATGAGT
>CAKZQV010000130.1 GCA_937141895.1 uncultured Verrucomicrobiota bacterium | reverse complement strand
TCACGCCCCAGCGTCGCCGGCAGCGTGGTATTGCCCCACGGATAATCTTTATACGCAGGTTTAAATTTCAGTGGATAGAGCTTCATCGATTTTGCCTTTGTTCAATGCACCAATATTAAAACGATTCGTCCGGACGGGTCGTGTTTCACTGACTTCGAAGCGTATCCATAATTTCGATGATGGCGAGTATTTTCGATGGCGGATGCAGCTTAGAGCCGCGGTAGGCTTAGACCGCCGTCCACATAAATCGCCTGTCCCGTGGCATACGGCATATCCCCGCGCACCATAGCCGCTGCGACGGTGCCTACATCTTCCGGAGCCCCCCAGCGTTTCTCAACGAGCAGATCGGTATCATTGATCAGGTGGTCATATTTTTCGGCCACCCCAGAGGTCATGTCGGTTTTAATAATGCCCGGTCGGATTTCATAAACCGGAATCGAAAACTCCCCGAGACGTGCAGCAAAAAGCGAAGTCACCATACCTAGGCCGGCTTTCGAGATGCAGTAATCGCCGCGATTCGGAGACGCCACAGTTGCAGAGACGGAACCTACATTTATAATGCAGCCGGCAAATGCATCATCCGCCTGCTTCTGCTCAATCATCCAGTTGGCGCAAGCCTGCGTCAAGAAATACGGGCCCTGCAAGTTGATTTTCATAAGCCATTCAAATTCGCTTTCGTTTGCTGCTTTTTCATCCAAAATATCGGCACGAACTTTCGGCGAAACGCCGGCATTATTTACCAACACATCCAGACGACCGAAGCGCGCCCAGACCTCTGCAAGCATGGCCTTTCGGTCATCAGCGACGGCAACATCGCCGGAACAGTATAAGACTTCGGCCCCCGCACGTTCCAACGTCTGAACCGCTTTTTCCACTTTCGCAAATTCGCTACATCCGTTCAGCACGAGGTTATACCCCTCGGCCGCCAGCTTTTCGCAAATACCAAAACCAATCCCTCGGCCACCGCCGGTTACGAGCGCTACTCTTTTTTGCATGTCCATTCCTCTTCTTAAAATCGTTTGGGTTTGTGGATGTGCATGATGATGAAACGACAATCTTCCATCACCTTATAGGTGTGTTCAAAAATGGCATCAAACTGCAGACACTGCCCGGCATTGAGCCTATGTGCTTCGTGAGGCAGTTTAATCTGCACGCTACCTTCAAGCACCCAGCAGACTTCAAAGTCGTCCCGATGGGCATCCGGATTGGAGCGCTGAGCCCCTTTAGGCGCTTCCGCATAGAAACAATTACAATTGGCAAACTCGATCTGCCGGAAATGAAAATCACCGGCAATCCGGTCGCTCTCAGATTTAACCTGAGCAGAACGCGATTCCACCAGCGCGAGCATTTCCGATGCGGTTACGCCAAATGCGCGGGCCAGACGAAACAGAGTTTTCAGCTCGGCAACCGTCTGGTTGCGTTCCAGTTTGGAAATCACGGCTGGTGAGATTCCGGTCCGCGCCGACAGATCCGCAATCGTCATTTCATGTCGTTTTCGCAGATCCCGGATTACAGAGAAATTAAACAGGTCTATGCCATTTTCAACCATTTGGATCCCCTTGAATGATCTCCATATATAGCGCTTGACTAATTTCTTATGCAATATATTTTTAACCATTATTTATTTCCGGAGAACTTTTATGACCATCGATACTCACCTAAAAACCGTCGACCTTTTGCCCGATTTAGATCGTTTCTGGGCGATTTCCGGGCAAAAGATCAACAGCCTCAATGAAAATTATGACCGCGTGAAGGGTTCTCCGGTTTTCACGGTTAAAGGTGAATACACCACGCGCGGCTGGACCGAATGGACGCAGGGCTTTCAGTATGGCTCCGAGATCCTCCAGTTCGATGCCACCGGCGATGCGTCCTATCTTGAGATGGGGAAAAAGAACACCGTGTACCACATGGC
>CAKZQV010000129.1 GCA_937141895.1 uncultured Verrucomicrobiota bacterium | reverse complement strand
TTCATGATACCGGTGTATTGAAGACCTATGGAAAGCACACGATCGAAGTTCAGGTATTGAGCGGTGGTAAGAACACCATGTTCGATTTCTTCTCGACGAATGAATAATGAAATAATCGTTGGGTTGAAATGACCTAATCGGCT
Source organism: uncultured Verrucomicrobiota bacterium (assembly GCA_937141895.1). Lineage (GTDB taxonomy): Bacteria > Verrucomicrobiota > Kiritimatiellia > Kiritimatiellales > Pontiellaceae > Pontiella. The sequence goes on along the minus strand of CAKZQV010000129.1, from coordinate 3,715 downwards.
CATGAGTCACCCCGTATTTTTATACGGGGTGATTCGATTGCCAACCGTTAAAATGTAGAAAGGGGAGATAATGAATATACTAGTAAAAACACTGACCGTTATACTGATAACCTGCCAGATTTCCGCAACGGCTTCGGCTGCGAGATTCAATACAAGTAAAGATCTTCTCATTGCGCAGTTTGATTCAAAACCCGATGTGGATGATATGATGGCTCAAGCCGCACTCGGCTCAATGCTCTTACATCCCGATATGGATGGCGTAAATTATTACGTAGTTGCAGGTGCCATTGGAAACCAAGGTGGCGGTTTCAAAGATACCACTGCATTAATGAATATGGCATTTGGAGCAGAAAATACAACATGGACCAGTGCTGCTAAGAACTGGAACACATCTGTGAATCGCGTTCGCGATAAAGTTAAAGCGGTGCTGGATGCCGGAGGAAAAGTCTGGGTTCAGGAAGCGGGACAGTCCGACTTTACCCGTGATTGGCTTGTAGCGGTTAAAAATGCGGGGGTATCTGCAACAAAAATTAAGAATAACGTAACGGTCGTTCAGCACAGTAAATGGAATGAAGATAAAACAACGGCGGCAGATCTGACTTATGTAAAAAATAAAACGACTTATCAGGCGATTGATGATGGGAATGAAGATTCCGGAACAGGTACAAACCGCGGCCCGAACACGCCAAAATATAAAGAAAGAAATACGAGCTACATGAATGAAGCAACCAGCTCAAACAATCCAAATTCGGCTGCAGAAGATCTGTGGGATGAAGCGAAGCGCGTGATTGATAATAGCGGTTGGACGGCCGATTGGTCAGACATTACGCATGGCGGAGTCGATTTTTCCGATTGTGTTGAAAACTGGTGGATTTTTGAAATCGGTAACAAAGCAGACACCGTGAGCAAATTCTGGGATCGATATGTTGTGAATACACCGGATAGTGGATTGGATTTAGGTGCTACGATCAATGCCGCCGATTTTGATGCGGAATCTCATCCAAATAATAATAATAAAATTCGGGATAATGGAAACAGCATTGGTTATATCGTGAATGGTTCTTGGGTACGTTATAATGACTTTAATTTTGCTGGCGGTTGCGGAAAAATTGAAGTTCTGGCGGCCACCCCTAATTCGGGTAAGATTGAAGTGCGTTATAAATCGTTAACGGGGCCATTGCTCGGAACGGTTAATATCACCAGTACGGGGCGCTGGAGTTATTATAAAACCTTCAGCAAGAAACTCAGTTCAAGAGGCGGCACAGAAGACCTGTATCTCGTCTTTAAAGGCGGCAGCGGTGGACTCTTTAACCTGAAATCGCTAAAAGTTCTTTCATACGCTGATGGCAGGAGCACCAAGAAAACGGAGAATACCAGCAGCAGTGTGGTTTATTCAGGAACATGGAAAACTCAGAACTCCGCGAACGATAGCGGTGGATCCATGAAATGGAGCAAAACAGAAGGTAATCGGGTGAAATACACGTTTACAGGCGATCGAGCGAAAGTAGCCGTTCGCAAAGGCCCACACGGTGGAAAATGCAGAATCTTTCTGGATGGGAATGTCGTGGCGACTTCGGTGAACACCTATGCGTCCTCCGGTGTTTACAAAAAGGTCATTCATGATACGGGTGTATTGAAGACCTATGGAAAGCATACCATTGAGGTTGTCGTTCTTGGCGGAAATAAGAACATCATGTTCGATTTCTTCTCGACGAATGAATAATTAACACCATCGAGTCAGTCGGTCGTGGCTGTCGCAAGCTCACCTGATCCGAATGATGTTAGAGCCTCAGAGGGTTTCGAGCTTCACGTGCAGGTGAGATGCATCAGTCATCACCGACCGATAAACAGAAAATTAAACAAGAACGATAACAACGAGGAGGTAAATCACAACGATTAGAGTCAATGGGTGCTTCTGCATTTCCATAGCCTGGTGAGTAGAAGTAAGCATTATGATAAAGATATTATAAACTTAACAAAAGAGGAGAGTTATGAACACCGTACAAAATCAAAAATCAATCCTGTCATGCACGCGTGGCATTTTGGCGGCCCTTTGTATGGGCACCGTTTTATCGGCAGCAAATTCGCATGCAGCTGCCCGGAAGGATCCAGTGACTTTCGAGTCATTTGAAGGCAAGGGCTGGAACGCCAAAGATCCCAGAGGATTTACGCCAGGACTTAAAACATCCTTATCACCTGAGTTTATGTTCAACCAATTACAGGGGAACCATTCCTTTAAATTGGAAAATAAGATCGTGCGAGCTGGAGGTTATTCGGCCAAATTAGTTTGGAAACATACAAACCCGGCTCAATACAATGGGAGTGTAACCGCAGTGGATAACGTAGACCGAAAGGCCTTGTTCCACGGTTACAAAACTTCAAAAGTAAAGGGAGCTGAAGCGTGGTATGGATTTAGTGTCTATTTTCCAAAAGATGGAACGCAAGAAGAGGATAACTCCTGGTTGTTTTTCCAAATACATTCTAGTCAAGATCATCAGTACCCTACAGAAACGGGAAGAAATCCTCCCTTCTCTATCCAATTAAATAAAAATGGATTTACGGGTAAGTGGAAGTGGGATCCTGAGAGAATAAGCGACGGAAAGAAAACTCAGGGTGAAACCCCATTTGTGATTCCTGTAAATAAAGCCGATTATTTGGACCGCTGGGTCGATTTTGTGCTGCACGTTCGCTTTGATTATAGCAACGCTAAAGATGGACTGGTCGAACTATGGATCGATGATGATAAGAAGATTGAGGAGAAAAATACGCGAATTGGATATAATGACGAAAAAGGACTATATCCTTCTTGGGGCATGTATTTTAATGGCAACTTAAACGTGATGAAGCATGATCATGCTCTGTATTTAGACGAAATCAGAACGGTGCATGGGCGTGCGGCCTATCGCGATGTGGTCCCAGGAGCAGCAAGAGATCCCGGCGCGAAAGACTTGGGTGTCGTGATTAATGCCGCTGACTATGATGCGGAATCTCATCCAAATAATGAAAATAAAATCCGCGATAATGGCAATAGTATTGGTAATATCGTGAATGGTTCTTGGGTGCGTTATAATGACTTTAATTTTGCTGGCGGTTGCGGAAAAATTGAAGTTTTGGCCGCCACACCTGGTTCGGGTAAGATTGAAGTGCGTTATAAATCGTTAACGGGGCCATTGCTCGGAACGGTTAATATCACCAGTACGGGGCGCTGGAGTTATTATAAAACCTTCAGCAAGAAACTCAGTTCAAGAGGCGGCACAGAAGACCTGTATCTCGTCTTTAAAGGCGGCAGCGGTGGACTCTTTAACCTGAAATCGCTAAAAGTTCTTTCATACGCTGATGGCAGGAGCACCAAGAAAACGGAGAATACCAGCAGCAGTGTGGTTTATTCAGGAACATGGAAAACTCAGAACTCCGCGAACGATAGCGGTGGATCCATGAAATGGAGCAAAACAGAAGGTAATCGGGTGAAATACACGTTTACAGGCGATCGAGCGAAAGTAGCCGTTCGCAAAGGCCCACACGGTGGAAAATGCAGAATCTTTCTGGATGGGAATGTCGTGGCGACTTCGGTGAACACCTATGCGTCCTCCGGTGTTTACAAAAAGGTCATTCATGATACGGGTGTATTGAAGACCTATGGAAAGCATACCATTGAGGTTGTCGTTCTTGGCGGAAATAAGAACATCATGTTCGATTTCTTCTCGACGAATGAATA
>CAKZQV010000128.1 GCA_937141895.1 uncultured Verrucomicrobiota bacterium | reverse complement strand
CTCGCACTTAGGCGACATCGCCGTTGTCAATGAGGTGATCGAAAAGACGCATACGATACTGAGATCTATACCGCAGGTCGGGATGCACGCCCTTTTCTTTGAAATTCGCTACGGCCTCCACCAAATGTTCATCCCCAGATCTGGATTCAGATTCTTTCCGATGTATTTTGGAAAAGACCCACGTGTCAGGGCAGGGGTTGCCACTCGGAAGGCATGGAGATTTATAAACTTGGTGCCGATCTAATGGGGAGTGGGTGGAGGCTGAACAGCAGACGGGTTATGGAGGGGTGAAACGAGCGTGGAAGCAGGATGCGGGAAAAGTGATCTGGTCCTTCTCCATTCCGCCGAATTCTGTGGCTGAGGTGCGATTTTCGGACGGGATTATTGCTCCGGCGACTAAATATTGAGACTCCTATGCGACTGAAAAATGGCCACAAAAGAGCGCAAAAAAACACGAAAACTCAGCAGGATAGGTCTTTGCGTTTCTTGCGCCTTTTAGCGGTTATTTTCACCATATTTAACCACCGTATCTATAAGAACCTTCATGCGTAAGGCCAAAAGGTAACCGGTCGGAAACGTAGCTTTGAATTCGTTACAGGCTGTTATGAATGAACATGGGAATGATTTCCAAGGGCTGAATGCTTACTCATGGGTTGGATTGCCTATGTTCCTATGATACCTTGCGCTTAAAGTAGAGGACGGTCTGTTCTATGGGCCGACGGTGAGGTTGCATTTATATGTCGATTTCAGGGCATAAAAACAGATCAGAAATGGCGAATAGCAGATGGCCGGTTCTATTTTTTTGCTGGGTATTTGGAGTTCTGCTGCATTCGACCGCGATCGCGGTTCAGCCCTATCAGCCTAAGCCGGCTCCTTCTGCTCTCGGGGAAATGTGGCGGTGGCATCATATGGCGGAGCTCGACCGCGCGGGATTCCGATGCATGGCGAGCGCGCCGGATGGATCGATTTGGTTTGGGGTCAATAATGGTCTGCTTCGCTACGATGGAACGCAGTGGGAAGCGCATGATAAAAACAACGGCTTTGTAAACAATTCCGTCAACGATGTGGCGGTTACGACGGACGGCACGGTTTATGCCGTGAGCCAGAATGCGTTGTATCGATATAAGAATGAGCATTGGGAGCGTGTGCTCCCTGTTCAGCTCCCTAGTCCGGTGACGCTAACCTGCCTTTTGCCGTCTGCTTCTGGGGGCGTTTGGGTTGGAACATCCCGCGGGTTTTTGCATGTTAAAGACCAATCCGTCACGTTGTGGGCTGAACGCAGGCAAATGGACGGGGTGATGAATCTGTTACCTGAGGGGGCTATGACGGAGGTTATCCCCGATTTTAGTTCGCAGAATCGGGGCCTGATTGTCGGCCTTTATGAGGCCGCTGATGGGGTGTTGTCGATTGGGTATACCTCGGGCTGGTTTCTTCAAGTAACCCCGAAGCACGCAGAGAGTGAAACGAATCATTTTCAAACGATTGAGCTGAATGCCAATACCAGCCGCGATCAGGCCATCAGTATGTTTGAGATGGAGGATGGTACGCTCTGGGCGGGTGTGGGCGCCCGGGTGTATGAAATTAATATGGACGACGAGTCCTACACGCCATGGCCTTTATCGGAGCAACAGGAGGACGATCGAGTACGTTATTCTTTGCTGAAACCGGCCGGTCGTGCGCCCATTATCGCTGCGACCTCTCAACTTTTTTCAAGAACCGATGGCGTTTGGGCTTCGTTCAGCTATCCCAGTCTGGATTCCAGTAGTTTTCCGCAACTCATGATGGACGGAATGCAGAATCTCTGGGTGGGGAAGCGTCATGGAAAAGTGTATCGGGTTGACCTTTCCGAGGATCGATGGAAAACCTACGAAGGGCTTATTTTTCAGGGGGAGGATTCCTCTGGTGCCCAATGGTTTTTAAGTGTGGAAGGGCGCGTGATTTGCCATCGGGGAGCGGAATGGCTGCAGTATGATGAGAAGGATGGCTTGCCCGATGTGCCCGTGGCTTTAGTTTGTACACGAAGCGGTGCGATCTGGGTGATTGGAAGTCATAAACGTCAGGCGGCGTCCTCTTTTCTGGAACCAGAGGGGCGTTGGACCCGGACGATCCATGCCGAGCTTCCGTATCGGCTCAGCCCGAAGTCGCTTTTTGAGGATGAAAGCGGCGGGGTTTGGTTTGGAACGTTCAGCGGCATGTCCAAGCAGCAGCGTGGACTGATCTGTGCAAAACCGGATG
>CAKZQV010000127.1 GCA_937141895.1 uncultured Verrucomicrobiota bacterium | reverse complement strand
TGTCAGCTTCTTCATCCGGCAGACTCTTGAAGTCGATTCCGGCCTGTTTGATCATGCGGGCCAGTTCGCGGGTGGTTAGTGCCACATCCACATCCTGGAACCCGGTAGAGTTCATGTTATCGTCGCGACCGACTTCGAATTTTTTGGCCGTGCACGGCATGATGGAAACAACGAACATGTCCTTTGGGTCGATTTCCGCTTTTTCAGCGTAATACGACTTCGCCATGGCGCCGAGCATCTGCTGCGGCGACTTTGCCGAAGAGAAATTCGGGATAAAGTCGGTGGCGTATTTTTCCATATAGTCGGTCCACGCCGGGCAGCAGGAGGTGAGCTGCGGAAGCTCGCCGCCTTCTGTGACGCGTTTTACGAATTCAGTTCCTTCTTCGAGAATCGTAAGGTCGGCGGTAAAGTTAGTGTCGAATACCGCATCGAAACCCAGCCGGCGCAGAGCAGTATAGAGCTGGCCGGTGGCCAGTTCGCCGGGCTCCATGTCGAACGCTTCGCCGATGGCGACACGAACGGCCGGGGCAACCTGAACGACGCAGTGTTTTTCATTTTTCTTGATTTCGTTCCAAACTTCTTTGGTTTCGTCTTTCTCGTAGATCGCGCCGACCGGGCAGTGCGCAGAGCACTGTCCGCATTTGATGCACGGAGACTCTTCCAGTGTTACATCCGCAGCTGGGGCCAGACGGGTGCCGTCGCCGCGACCGATGAACTCGAGGGCGTGAACGCCCTGCATGTCCTGACAGACCAGCACACAACGTCCGCACTTCACGCATTTTTCCGGGTTCAGCACGATGGAGGTTGTGGAGGTGTCCGGCTCGATTTTCTCGATACGCTCTTCGAACGGAATTTCACGGATACCGAAATCTGCGGACAGGGTCTGCAGCTCGCAGTTGCCGGAGCGGCTGCACTGCAGGCAGTCGTTCGGATGCGTGGACAGGATCAGTTCCAGAACCGTGCGGCGGACTTCCACCACTTCCGGGTCGTGGGTAATGACCTTCATGCCTGGCGCGATGGCCGTGGCACAGGCGCGGAGCATTTTGGGTGAACCTTCAATCTTAACCACGCAGATGCCGCAGGCGGCCCAAGCGTCGAGGTCGGAATGGTAACAGAGTTTAGGAATTTCAACGCCCACTTCCTTGGCAGCATTCAGAATAGTGGTGCCGGCAGGGACGCTTACGGGGATTCCATTGATTTCAGCTTCAATCATAGACATGGTATTTTCCTTCAATTTTAGATTTTCGATTTTAGATTTTCGATTGGTTGAACTCAGACGGCGCTGGTCTTTTTGTTTTCAGTAAGCTGTCGCAGACCCGAAATTCGGTAATCGGCATTCAACAATCAAAAATCTGTTATCGTCTCCTTATCCCTTGAGAATGGCGTCAAATTTACATTTATCGAAGCATTGGCCGCACTTGATGCACTGATCCTGATCGATCACATGCGGCGTCTTTACTTCTCCGCTGATGCAGTTGACCGGGCAGACCCGGGCACAGGCGGTACAGCCGATGCACTTTTCTTCAACCACGGTGTAAGACATCAGGTCTTTACACTTTCCGGCGCGGCATGAACTGTCGTTAATATGCTCGAGGTATTCCTCTTCAAAGTAATTCATGGTCGACATGATCGGGTTCGGAGCCGTCTGACCGAGACCGCAGAGCGAAGCCTTACGCATGGCCTGCGCGAGGTCTTTCAGCGTGTCGAGGTCTTCCATTTTTCCTTGGCCCTTTGAGATCTTATCGAGGATATTGTAGTTGGTGCGTCCGCCAATTCGGCAGGGGGCGCACTTGCCGCAGGATTCATCCACTGTGAACTCAAGATAGAACTTGGTCACGTCGATCATGCAGTCATCTTCATCCATCACAATCATACCACCGGAACCCATCATGGAGCCGATGCTCATGAGGCTTTCGTAATCGATCGGGGTGTCGAGGTACTCTGCGGTAATCACACCGCCGGAAGGTCCGCCGGTCTGGGCCGCTTTGAACTTTTTGCCGTCCTTGATGCCGCCGCCGATGTCATAAATAATTTCGCGCAGCGTGGTCCCCATCGGAACTTCGATCAGGCCGGAGTTGTTGATCTTACCGGTCAGCGCGAACACCTTGGTGCCCTTGGTGGTTTCGGTTCCGATACTGCTGAACCATTTCGAACCCTTGAGGAGGATCATGGGGATATTGGCCCAGGTTTCCACATTGTTGATGACGGTGGGTTTTCCCCACAGGCCCTTCACCGCGGGGAAGGGCGGACGCGGAATCGGCATACCGCGCTTGCCTTCAATCGAAGCAAGCAGGGCGGTTTCTTCGCCGCAGACAAATGCGCCAGCGCCGAGACGAAGCTCGATGTCAAAGCAGAAGTCGGTACCGAGAATGTTATCCCCGAGCAGGCCGTATTCGCGCGCCTGGTCGATCGCGTTGTCTAGACGCTCAATGGCCAGCGGGTATTCTGCCCGGATGTAGATGAAGCCCTGATTGGCTCCAACGGTGCGTCCGGCAATGGTCATGGCTTCGAGTACGGAGCGGGGGTCGCCTTCGCAGGTGGAACGGGCCATGTAGGCCCCGGGGGCAGCTTCGTCGGCATTACAGACGATATATTTCTGGTCGGCTTCTGCATTCTTCGAGAAGCCCCATTTCATGCCGGTTGGGAAACCGGCGCCGCCACGACCGCGAAGTCCGGCATCTTTCAGTTCCTGAATCACCTGATCCGGCGTCATGTCGAAAATGACTTTTTCCAGCGCGGCGTAGCCGTCGCGGGCGATGTATTCATCGATATATTCCGGATTAATAACGCCGCAATTACGCAGGACGATGCGCTGCTGTTTCTGGTAGAACGCGATATCATCGGAACTGGTTCCGGCGGCCTGATCTTTATCGTAGAGCAGTTCCGGAATCTGACGACCTTTAATGATGTGCTCAGCAACAATCTGCTGTGCGTGTTCCGGGCCGACTTTTACATAGAAAGATTCATCGGGCAGAATCTTAACGATTGGTCCCTGTTCGCAAAATCCGAAGCAACCGGTTTTCACGAGCTGGGCTTCGGCGGCGACGCCCTGTGCTTTCAGTTCAGCTTCGAGCGCTTCGTAAAGCGCGATGCCCTTGCTCGATTCACATGCCGTGCCAGCACATACGAGAATATAGTTTTTAAATGCCATGGTTATTCAGCCCCCTGGTCAATAATGTCCTGCGCCGGTTTGTCGAATATATGATCCGAAACCAGTGCTTTGCCAATGATGTGTTCATTTACAATGCGGCGTGCCACTTTGGCGTCGACGTTTCCGTAGATCACACGCGGCATATCCGGAACTGCAACTTCAACCGTCGGTTCGGAGAAGCAGAGGCCCATGCAGCCGGTCTGCGTGATACGGGTATCTTTGACGTCGTGTGCATTGAGCTCATCCAGGAATGCATCGAACGCATCCTTTGCACCAGCCGCGATACCGCAGGTTCCCATTCCGATAACGATCTGCGCGTTTTTATCCCCATCGCGCTGCGTCATCTCTTTCTTTTTCGAATCGCGCAGGTTGCGCAGTTCATCCAATGTCATTTTAGCCATCTGTTCCCACCTTTCCGTTAAAATTTTTGAATGTTGATT
>CAKZQV010000126.1 GCA_937141895.1 uncultured Verrucomicrobiota bacterium | reverse complement strand
GCAGGCTTCCCGCCTGCGTCGCCCATCGGTACGTTCTTCAGCTATGAGTAAAAACGAACATATGCGCTTTTCGGACCGAAAGCGGCAGCAGATGGACTTCCAGTTCCCGGACGTTCCCATGAACATTGTCCTGGTCTACCCCTCCATTCCGCCAAACACCGGAAATGTTTCCCGGCTTTGTGCCGCCACCGGATCGCGGCTTCATCTGATTGAACCGCTGGGGTTTGATATCGATGAACGAGCGGTCCGCCGTGCGGGACTCGATTATTGGGATTCGGTCGACATCAATGTTTATCCAGACTTTGGAACGTTCATGAAGCAAAATTCCAAAGGTCGGAAATTTTTCTTCAGCACGGCCGGGAAAAAGATATTTCACGATGCCGATTTTGAGGCGGGCGATTTCTTGATTTTCGGCAATGAGACCTACGGGCTGCCGGACGAAATCATCCATAAACAACCCGCTGACCACATCTTGAATATTCCCATTAAACTCGATAATGTGCGCTCCCTAAATTTGTCGAATTGCGCTGCGATCGTACTGTTTGAAGCGTTGCGACAAATTAATACATGAATTTTGAACGCAGGTTATGTTCTACGGTCGAAGACCGCATTAACATTTAAACAAGGGAGTTTAAATTATGGCTGGAATTGAGGTCATCAATCAGAAAGTGCGCGAAGCAAGCGCGTTTGTACCTACGTTAAAAAATGAAATTGGAAAGGTGATTGTCGGACAGGAATACCTGATTGACCGACTAATCATCAGTATGCTGGCCAATGGCCATGTTCTGCTCGAAGGCGTGCCCGGTTTGGCCAAAACACTGACGATTAATACGCTCGCCCAAGCGCTCGACACCTCCTTTCAGCGTATTCAGTTTACGCCCGATCTGCTTCCCGCCGACATCATCGGAACCCTGATCTACAACCAGAAAGACGGCGATTTTATCATCAAAAAAGGGCCCGTTTTTTCCAATGTGATTCTGGCCGACGAAATTAACCGCGCGCCGGCCAAAGTGCAGAGCGCCCTGCTTGAAGCCATGCAGGAAAAACAGGTCACGATCGGCGATGAAACTTTCAAGCTGCCTAAGCCCTTCCTCGTGATGGCCACCGAAAACCCGATCGAACAGGAAGGCACCTATCCCCTGCCCGAGGCGCAGGTCGACCGCTTTATGCTCAAGCTCAAGGTCGGCTATCCAACTATCGAGGAAGAACGACGTATCCTCGACCGTATGGCGCACTCCAATACCGAAATTGCCATTAATCCGGTGCTCCATCCCGACGAAAGTCTCAAGGCCCGCGAAATTGTTGATGAAATTTACATCGATGAAAAAATCAAGGACTACATCCTCTCCATTGTCTTCGCGACGCGCGAGCCGCAGAACTACAACCTCGATATCAAGGACTACCTGCAATACGGCGCCTCCCCGCGTGCGACCATCAACCTGACCATGGGAGCCCGCGCACATGCCTTTATGCAGGGCCGCGGCTATGTCACGCCACAGGATATCAAATCCATCGCTCCCGATGTGCTCCGCCACCGCGTCATCGTCTCCTACGAGGCCGAAGCCGAAGAGCTCACCAGCGAAGATATCATCAAAGAAATTCTCAGCGAAATCCCCGTCCCGTAGGGGCGACACGCATGTCGCCCAAACGCATGTCGCCCATACAGCCATGAACGACGCAATCGACCACAAAGAACTGCTGAAGAAAGTTCGGCGCATCCAGATCACGACCAAACACGCGGTCAATGATGTGTTTGCCGGGCAGTACCATTCCACGTTTAAAGGGCGCGGGATGGAATTCGATGAAGTGCGCGAATATGTACCCGGCGATGACATCCGTTCCATCGACTGGAATGTCACGGCCCGCACCGGCGCACCGCATATTAAGAAGTTTGTGGAAGAGCGCGAAATGACCGTCATGCTGGTGGTCGATGTTTCGGCTTCCAACCTTTTTGGAAGCGGTGCCCAGATGAAACGTGATCTCGCCGCTGAAGTGGCTGCCGTTCTCGCCTTCTCCGCCATTCGCAACAATGATCGCATTGGACTGATCCTCTTTTCAGAAGAAGTCGAAAAATATATTCCACCGAAAAAAGGGACGCGCCATGTGCTCCGCCTCGTCCGCGAGATGCTGACCCACAAACCGAAAGGAAAAGGCACCAATGCGGCGCCCGCTTTGGACTACCTAAACCACATCAGTACCCGGAAGAATGTCACCTTTCTGATTTCCGACTTTATGTTTAATGACGACTATGAACAGCTGCTGAAAATTTCTGCGCGGCGCAATGATCTGATCAGTGTCGTCATCGGGGATAAACGGGAAATCGCCTGGCCGAATATTGGACTTATTAACTGGCACGATGCAGAAACCGGCGAGACGGTATTGGTCGACACCTCCAGCCGCAAAGTTCGCGAACGCTTGCTGGCCGATCAAACCCAACGATCTGAATCCATCGACGAACTTCATCGCAAAGCCGGCATCGATACCATCCGCCTCTTCGCCGGCGAACCGTACGACAAAGAATTCATTAAATTTTTCCGCCAAAGAGCACAAAGACGTTAACCACACATGAACACAGAAAAACACAGATTAGATTTTTTTAAATCCGCGTTCATCCGTGCTCCTCTGTGGCTTGTTCTTTTTGCCGTTACAGGTTGCGTGGAACAGGAACAGAAGGTGATTCCGCAGGATCGGCTGACCGTTGAATATTCGGTCGATCAAGGGGAGATTCTGATTGGCGATCCGGTCGAGCTGATCGTTACGGCCTATTATCCAACCAATGGAACGCTTGCACTTCCAGAGATTGGAAGAGAAAAAGATGTGGTGCTGCTTTCCAGGGATTGGACGGATGTTCCGCGCGAAGATGGGGTCAAACAATCTGAAACCCGTTATTCGATCACCTCATTCCGTCTTGGCGAGCATGTGGTTTCAACCGGCACAATTTCCTGCGTGGTGGGCGATAAAGTTTTCTCTACGAACTTTCCTAATGTAAACTTAACGGTAAACACGGCACTGGATGCGGATGCTTCCTCTGAACTTTCGGACATTCAGCCTGTTCATAAATTACCCGGCCGAATTCCGGTCTGGGGGTGGGTGATTCCCGGCGCGGTACTGATCGCCTTCCTGATCGGCCTGATTACCTCCAAACTTTGGAAAAACCGCGAGACGTTGATTCCATCAGCACCGCCGATTCCTCCGCACGTCATTGCCTTCCAGGCATTGGAAAGTTTGAAAAATAAGGGCCTGCTCGAAAAAGATGAGTGCAATCCGTTCTATACGGAACTTTCGCTGATTCTGCGCACCTATCTGGATGGGCGCTTCAGACTGAATGCGACCGATGAAACGACCGAAGAGATTGTTGAGGATTTGAGCCACTCGCCGGAACTTAATATGGACCAGCAAGCGATTCTCCGCGACTTCATGACCCAGGCCGATATGGTTAAATTCGCCAAGGGACATCCCGACCGCTCAACCATGGAGTCCGCCTTCACTACAACCAAAGCCTTTGTGCAGGAAACAAAATTAGAGGTGGAAAGCTGATGCGTTTGGCCTATCCATTTTTCCTTCTGTTGCTTCTCGCGATTCCCTTCCTGCTATGGTTGCGGTTTTACATGGTGCGGAAGCAGTCGATGCAGTTCAGTAGCAGTGCGGTGCTTAAAGGACTTCCGAAAAGCTGGCGCGTTCGACTTCAACCAATCCTGCCCTTTTTCTATACGCTGGGTCTCATCTGCGTGATCGTTGCCCTGGCCCGCCCGCAGCGCGGGCTCGAGGATAGTCGCGTTCGGACCGAGGCGGTCGATATTATTCTACTGCTCGACCTTTCCGGATCGATGGATACGCAGGACTTTCAAAAATTCGGCCAGCGGTTGAGCCGGCTGGAGGCTTCGAAGGAAGTGATTACCCGTTTTCTTGAAAACCGTCCGAATGACCGAATTGGCATGGTGGCCTTTGCCACCCTCCCCTACGCCGTTGCTCCGCTCACGCTCGACCATGGCTGGCTGACGCAGCGCATGGAAGGTCTGCACACTAAAATGCTGGATGGCAACCGCACGGCGATTGGTGATGGCATTGCCTCGGCGGTCAACCGTCTGCGCGACAGCGAGGCGAAGAGTAAAGTGATTATTCTGCTGACCGACGGGGCCAATAATGCCGGCACCCTTTCGCCGGAAAATTCGGCCAGCGCGGCCGAAGCGCTCGGCATTAAAATTTACACCATAGGCGCAGGCGGAGCCCGTAGCGGATTCTTTATCCAACGCCAGGAAGTCGATGAAGATACATTA
>CAKZQV010000125.1 GCA_937141895.1 uncultured Verrucomicrobiota bacterium | reverse complement strand
GCTGGCTGCACCAGCAATTTCCTTGGTTTTGGTCGCGGTGATCAGCGGGCACATTTGGCCTCCATTCCTCCAGTTTAAGGGCGGCCGAGGCATTGCCACGGCGATCGGTGCTTTTCTCGGCTATGATCCAAACTTGGCCCTGTTGCTTCTCGGTCTCACCGTGGTGCTGATGGTTTTCCGCCGCGGGTTTATCCTCAGCGGACTGGCCGCTTTTCTTTTGATCCCGTTCGTGGCATTCGCATTACAGGTGCCCGGGCATACAACGACCGCACTGGCCGGGGTCTCGATGATTATTCTATTTGCACATCGCGAGCGGATACGGAAAGCATTTGCTGATGATTTACCCCAAAAGGAGGCATGATGGGTTTACTCGATACATTTACCTTTAAGGTGGCTGAATACGATTGGGAGTTTGAGGCCATCCATACGCTGAACTATAAAACTTTTGTTGAGGAGATTCCCCAACACGAAACCAATGCAGATAAAAAGCTGGTTGATAAATTTCACGAACAGAACACCTATATCATATGCGTGCATGAAGAGCGCAAAGAGCTTGCCGGAATGATTGCCTACCGCGACCAGCGCCCCTTTTCTCTCGACCACAAGCTTGAAAACCTCGATGCCTACCTTCCGGATGATATCGGAAAAATTTGCGAAATCCGCCTGCTGGCGGTCGAAGAGGCCTACCGCTATACCCGTATCACACAAGGGTTGATTGCTCTGCTGACCGAATATGCGGATGGGCGGTCGTGCGATCTCTTCATCATCTCCGGAACGGTTCGGCAGATTAAACTCTATAAATATCTGGGTTTCACTCCATTCGGCCCCTTGGTCGGCAGCGAAGGGGCTGAATATCAACCGATGTACGCCTCCATCGAGAAATATCGCGCGCTGCAGGATAAATCCCGTTCGTTTAATCAAGAAGCTCCCCGGCTGGCCAACGATGACACCATGTTGTTTAACTTTCTGCCCGGCCCGGTTGATTTAGGAAAGCAGGTTCAGGAAGTGTACAAAGAAAAACCCTGCTCCCACCGGGGTGATGTTTTTGTGCAAGATTTCCAACGCCTGCGCAAACTGCTCTGCGACCTAGCCCATACGCAAAACGTTGAAGTTCTGATGGGGCCGGGCACGCTGGCCAACGATGCCGTGGCTGGGCAGCTTTCCCTGCTTTGTGCAACCGGCCTGATTCTGGTCAGTGGCGAATTCGGTCGACGGCTCGTAAAAAATGCCAATGGCGCAAAACTGTTTTTCCATACGTTGGAAATTCCCGAGGGCGCGGCTTTTGCCCGAGAAGACCTTGAAAAGACACTGAAGAAACATCCCGAAATTGAATGGGTATGGGGCACGCATTGCGAAACTTCGACCGGGGTGCTGAACGATATTGAGATGTACCAGCAAGTCTGCGACACATGCGATGTTAAACTCTGCCTCGACTGCATCAGTTCGCTAGGCACTGTGCCCGTAGATCTCTCCCGCGTTTATCTGGCCACGGGAACCAGCGGCAAGGGGTTGGCCTCCATTTCCGGCCTTTCTATGGTTTTCCATAATCATCAACTTGAATCCGCGCCGGATGATCTGCCCTGCGTTTTAGACCTCGGGAATTATCAGGAACACGAAGGTATCCCGTTCACCATTCAGTCCAACCTGGTCTATGCCTTGCTCGCGGCCCTTCAGTCGCACGATTGGGATCAACGATTCGAAGATGTGCGCGGCTGGTCCAAAATCATTCGCCGAAAATTGGCTGAAATTGATGCGCCGATTCTGGCGCCAGATTCCTGTGCCATGCCCGCCGTGGTTACCATTGCCCTGCCCGAAATTCACTCATCGGAACATATAGGGGACCGGCTCAAAGAGCACGGCGTACTCATCAGCTACCGAAGCCACTATCTACTGGAACGCAACTGGATTCAGGCCTGCATGATGGGTGCCGAAAATAAACCCGCCGAAAAATTTATCCGTTTATTGAAAAAAGAGCTTACGCACTAATCGTCCGCCCCGGGCATGCCAGGGAATTTGAAATCAAAAAGCACATGTTTCTGAAGTTTATTGGCGATCAGCTGGATCTCAAGAATCTGCTCATTCACTGAGGTCAGGTCTTTGAGGGCATATTTTCCAGTTCCAACGGCATCGGCCAGCCCATAGACCATGCTGTTGAGCTGAACAATAAAGGTTCCAATGGCTTGGTTGAATGTGGGATTCGGCCGAAGGGTGGTGGTCAGCATATCGAGTTGCTTTGCAATGGAAATAAGTTGATCAAACATCGCGTAAAACTCGTCTTTGCACTGCGGCCACGTCACTTCAATATCAACCTCTTTACGCACCTCATGGCTGGGCGTGGGTGTATACCGCTTTTCCTTAAATCCCTGAATTTCAGACAGCGCATTCCGGATGGCTCCGAAATTTTCACCGAGCAATCGGGCATTAACGGCCTCTTTTTTCATGCCTTTTTTAAATAACATGATCGTTTTTCCGCTATGCACTCGCCGGGCGGTCAGCCACCCACTTGCGCATTTCCTCTTTGGTTTCTTTCCAGACCTTGGAATCGTTGCGCTCTTTGGCGAATTCGCTATAGAGATAGAAGAAACTCTCGCGGAACGTTTCCATGAAGACCATGCGTTCCTGAAATTTTCCGACACGATCAAAGGTTTCCGTTTCCGGCAGTTTCAGGCTGCGGAAAACAAAGTCGTCGGCATCGAATGTGAAGGCCCAGACCTCTTCGCCGCGTACAAACTGGAGCTTCGCCTTTTTCAGTTTTTTTCCGCTCAGCAGGGCAGTACGCGCCTCGGCGCTGAGCATCGGTTCGCCTTTGCGCAGACTGATTTCGTGCGCGCCTTTACCTTCCATTACAAATGTCAGCGGTCCTTCCACCATATAGGCCATTTCTCCAACGTCTGGAATCTGGGCGATGCCCTGGCGCTTCTCGGAGCAGAACCAGAGCCACATCAGGAATTCACGGCCGGCCGTTCCGTCCACCATGCCGTCTTCCAGTTCATTGGAAAAACTCGAAGGGGCCCAGCCCTGGACATCCACATTGGCTACTTTTTCCCCAATCGTCTCAGGATCAGCCGGGGTGGCGCCGCACCCCGTCGTCTGCATCAGCGTCAGCACAAAAGCATCGACCTGTTTGTCCGAAGTCGCCGTCGCATAAATCATATGGGAGCGCTCATCGAAAACAAAATCAATGCCCTTCAGCTGAACCGGCATTTCCGGTAGCAGGCGCTCCTGAATCTGTTTTTTAATTTCCGACCGCTGGGTCTGGTTTAGATAGTTTTTGTCTTCCGCTTCCATCACGGCCATTTCTTCCAGCGCACATTCGGCCTGAAGCAGGGAGGTGGGCACCTTTTTCTTGGCCTGGGTCAGGGAAAGACGAAGGTAGCCGCCGAGAAAGGCATTTTCTTCGGTAATATTGCGATCGAGCAGATGGCGGCCCGCCACCCAGCCGTGTACTTCTTCTTCCGCCAGCGTGCTGAGCGGAGGCAAAGCCGCCGCCGCAAATTTATCGATATCCTCCGTCGTCAGATCGCGCGAAGCAAAAAACATACGGAAACTTACAGAACCTTTTTCAAAACCCATTTTTCAAAACCTTATTTATCCCTCGCAGAGGCGCGGAGGGCGCAGAGTTAATTCAGTTGATTTCTCCGCGAGCTCTGCGCCTCAGCGAGGAATATTAATTACCAGTTTAAAGCGAGTCCGGCGAAGATGGTGCTTGGGCGCGGTTTCAGGCCGGGAACGGACTGAAAATCGGAGCCCCACAAATTATCCACCAGGAACGAAAGGCGCACATTCTGGGCGAAGGTCGGATCGTAATGCAAGCCCAGCGTCGCCAGTGCCCCGAAATCATTGCTGGTGCGCACCGCATTCTCCGCCTGGAACCGCGTGGTCTGCGAAAACTGCAGCGCAAACTGATCCAGAAAATACCAGTAGGCCGAAAGATTCAGCATGTGTTCCGGATAGTCGGTTTCATACAGCCCGTTTTCCAGATCGTTGTCTTTATACACCCATTGATAAAAGGCCTTCAGCTTCAGATTTTCCGACGGATAAAAGCTGATGGAGGTATCGAGCCCCGAAATATTCAGCCGGCCCAGATCCGTTGCTGTACCGCCGACCCAATCGTTGGCATTTTCCAGGGTTCGGAAAAAAGTGCCGATATGCCAGTCGCAGCTTTCCGAGAGAAACTGCTTAAATCCGAGTTCGGTATTTTTCGATTGCTGCTGTTGCAACAGCGGATTGTTTTCCAATGTTTGGAAATCGGGTTGCTGCTCAGTTTCCGAATAAGACAGAAATACTCGGCCATTATCCGACACAAACCAGTCGATTCCAGCCATTGGAAGAAAATCGGCACTTTCCGAGGTTTGGAAAACGGAGTTGACCCCGGCCTTGAGGGTGAACCGCTCGAACCGCGCTTCCGGAAGAATCAGTACGGAACCGCGGGTGCGGTCGTTGTCGGTAATCGTTCCAGTGACCCGGTCGTATTCAATATCCCCGCGAAGATTCAGTGCAATATGCTGAACTTCCAACGTGCGACCTTCAATCATGACGGCGGCATTTTTTGAATAGATATCGCTGAAAAGCAGCGAGGATGGTGCCGCATATTGATTGCGAATATCGCGGTAGAGGGCCGATGCGCGAATGTACGCATCATCCAGATCGCCGCGTGTGGCCCCGGCAAAAAGCAGATTATCATCAACCTGCTGCTCCGCATCCGCGGCTCCGGCCACGCCATTAAAATAATACCCTTCCGCGCCAAATTCCTTCGATTGCCCTGCCGTGAGAATATCGAAGGTCCACTCCTCATGCGGAATTTGCAGGAATACCCCGCCTGAAAAACGTTCCAAATCATTTCCTTGAAAATCGATTTCGCGCGCGTTTTCAAAATCGATAAATCCGCCAGCCATGTCTGAGCTGCCGTAGGTGCCTGCCGCATAATGCTCTTTGTTTCCCGCGCCGGCATAGGCGGCCTGATTTTGATCAAAGGATTGTGTGTTAAAATTCGCCGTGCCGACGAGATGCCCAGAAACATTATCCAGCCCGGTTCCAATGGTTGGAGCAGCGAGTAGATTCCCAAGGATTGGAAGTTCGGCA
>CAKZQV010000124.1 GCA_937141895.1 uncultured Verrucomicrobiota bacterium | reverse complement strand
CGGCGCTATATTCGTAGAGGCTTGAACCAGAATAACGGCTCGATCCAGCGGGATAGTTTTATTCTGCGAAAAGATGGGTCAATACCATCACCCATTGATTGGGACTTTGAGGTCGTCACCAAAGTGTCAGCGCAACCGATTGATGAGCATACACTGGTTTTACGCGGCGGGATTTTTACAACGATGGCTAACCGGATGAGGCAGGAGAAGGGATATAATTACTGGTCCCGCAATATTAAAATCCTACGATCCAATACCGTGGTTGAAGGGCTGAAGCATTATGTGACGGATGAGATGGACGTGGGGCATCCATATTCAGGTTTTATTCATGTCAGTAATTGCGCGGATATTACGCTGCGCGATTGTTTTGCCACCGGGCATAAAATGTATAAGACCATCGGCGCGGCGGGGAAGCCGGTAAGTATGGGGTCGTATGACTACAGCATGAATAATGTGGTTAACCTGAAGCTGATCGGATGCCGGATGGAAAATATTCTGGATCGTTCCCTGTGGGGCGTTATTGGGTCTAATTTCTGCAAAAACATCCTCCTTCAGGATTGCGTGCTTTCCCGTATGGATGTGCATCAGGGGGTGTCCGGTAAATACATTATTCGCGGGAGTACGTTAGGATACATGGGGCTGAACGCCATCGGACGCGGTTTGCTGATGGTGGAGGACTCCACGCTTTACGGCAGACATCTGATCAATTTCCGCAGTGACTACGGTAGCACCTGGGAGGGCGATGTCGTGATTCGGAATTGTCGCTGGATTCCTGCTGCCGGGAAAAAGGTGGTCCCGGAGATGTTCGGGGTTAAGAATGATGGCATGCACGATTTTGGTTATCTCTGCTTTATGCCGCGAAATATCGTCCTCGAAGATGTGACGGTGGAGGACTCTCAAGTCCCGGATGATTATGCGGGTCTGTATTTCTTCTCAAACCCTGATTCAGAAAAAAAGAGCCTTCCGGCAAAGCGACCTTTTCCGTATGAGCTCACTAAATCTCTGACGGTTAAGGGGCTTAAAACCGCCAGTGGTGAAGCGCCTCGGATATCACCGCATTCTGGACTGAAGAAATCGGTGGTTATTTCGGAAAAATAGCATCTAAACCGTTGGTCGTTCCAATGGTTGGAAAACATACCAATTTCTCTATCTTTCTGAATATGAATGAATAAGCGATTGTTCTGTCTATTTTCTGAGGGGCGTAGTAGGTTCCGCTCCTCATCCACTTTTAGTGGGGACTTCTCGCTGACCTTCTGTTGCTCCTGACAGGCACGATTCCGTCGCCTCCTCTGAACATAATCAAGGAGGACGTATGTCCACACCTAATAGATCTATGCCCACGGCAGATCATCCGACTGCCGTGGTTTATTGCGAAGCCAACTTTGGTGCCATGGACGGCAAGACCGCCAACGGCCTAGTTCGATATTCCGAAAAATATAAAATTCTGTCCGTAATCGACAGCACCAAAGCGGGACTCGATTCAGGAACAGTACTGGATGAACGGGCCAACGGGATCCCGGTTTGCCGAAGTCTTGCGGAATCGCTGGAACTCGCCGAAGGAGTTCCGGATTACTTTATTTTCGGGATGGCGCCCTCCAGCGGCATGTTGTCGCCCATCGAGCGGGGCATTGTGCTGGAAGCGATGGGGCTGGGAATGAATATCGTAAACGGCCTTCATGAGTTTTTAAATGATGACCCGGATTTTGCTGCCGCCGGCAAGGCGGCGAATGTTGAAATTATCGATATCCGCCGACCCCGTGCCAAAAAAGACCTGCGGATGTTCAGCGGGCGGATTTCCAAGGTGACCTGTCCGCGCATTGCGGTGCTGGGCACCGACGGCGCCATCGGCAAACGGACCACGGCCACCATTCTTGCCCGCGCTCTGAATGAACGCGGGATTAAAGCCGTACTGGTGGGAACGGGTCAAACCGGTTTGATCCAGGGCGCACGCTATGGCGTGGCGGTTGATG
>CAKZQV010000123.1 GCA_937141895.1 uncultured Verrucomicrobiota bacterium | reverse complement strand
CGGGCGGGAAGCGCGTTTGGCGCATCAAAGCGGCCCTGCACCTGAAAGACGATGCAGCAGAATATCTCAACGAATGGACCATCAAATCCACCGTCAAAAAATTCTCCGATTTCCTTGAGCATCCGGTCACGCTTTTCACCACCAAGAAGGACGAAGAGACCGAAGTGGAGGAAGAAGTCGAAGAACAGATCAACTCCCAGAAAGCCATCTGGCTGCGCCCGAAAAATGAGATCACGGACGAAGAATATGGCGAGTTTTATAAACACATCTCGCACGACACCAATTCACCGGCCGAGACCATTCACTACAACGCCGAAGGCGCCATCGAATTCAAAGCCCTGCTTTTCATCCCCGAACATAAACCGTTCGATATGATGATGAACAACGACCCGAAATCGCACCTGAACCTCTACGTTCAGCGCGTCTTCATTGGCAACGATTTCGAAAATCTACTGCCGAGCTATCTGCGCTTTGTTAAAGGGGTGGTCGACTCCTCCGACCTGCCACTGAACGTTTCCCGCGAAATTCTGCAGGAAAATCCGATGCTCGATAAAATTCGGAAAAATCTGACCGCCCGCGTGCTCAAGACGCTGGCTCAGATGAAGAAAAAGGATTATGCGGAATTCAAAATCTTCCACGAAAACTTCAGTGGCATTCTCAAAGAAGGCCTGCAGTCCGACTGGGAAAACAAACAAAAGATTGCCGAACTGCTGCTGTTCGAATCCACATCGAAAGAGGCCGGCGAAAAAACCTGCTTCGATGACTACATCGAAAACATGCCCGAAGGTCAGGAAGAGATTCTCTACCTCGCTGGCGAAAACCGCGGTTCGATCGAAAACTCACCCTACCTCGAATCATTCAAAGCCGACGGAAAAGAAGTCCTGCTCATGATCGATCCAATCGACGACTTCGTCATTCCGCAGCTGATGGAATACAAAGGCAAAAAACTGAAGGCCGTGAACAAAGGTGATATCGACGGCGATGATCTGAAGGAAGAGGAAAAAGCATTCGAGGGCTACATCGGCTACGCCAAGGATCTGCTGAGCGGCGTGAAAGAAGTCAAACTCACCTCCCGCCTCAAAGATTCCGCCGCCGTACTCGTGGGCGACGAAATGTCCATGAGCCCGCACATCGAAGAGATGATGCGCCGAATGGGCCAGGAAGTTCCGCCGCGCGAAAGCGTGCTCGAACTCAACCCGGAACATGCCGTGGTGAAAAAAGTCCAGGCCTTGTATAAAGCCGACGAAAAAGATCCAAAGGTTGGAACCCTCACGAAGCTCCTACACGATCAAGCCGTGATTGCCTCCGGCGCCAAGATCTCCGACCCGGCCGGCTTTGCCGCCCGCCTCAACGAGGTACTGGCAGACTAAATTTTCCAATCATTGGAAAAGAAAAAGGCCGCCCCGAGATACCGGGTGCGGCCTTACTTTTTTACCGGAGAGATATATTTTTATTCTACGGGATCCCGAGTTTCATTTTCCCGACGTTCCTGCCTACGTTCGCGTTTAGCTTCGCGTCTTTCTTTCATTTTTTCGCGCTTTTCCTGTATCTTCTCACGTTTGGCTTCGCGCTGCTCGTTACTCTTTTCGCATTTGTCGCCCTTTTCCCGCTCAGCACGTTGGCCCCGTCCATTCTGACCACTACCATTCTGGCCACGTTCCTGTCCATAGCCTGTTGCACCATGGCCGCCTCCATTACCGGCAGGACCACTGCCCCCATTACCTCTGGCTTCTGCCATGGTGACTGCGCCCAGGACCATCATTGCGATTACTGCTGTTTGAGTTAGTGCTTTCATGTTCTGCCTCCGTGGTTAATTGGTTATGTGTGGTTAAACCGGCGAGTTTCAAAAAGGTTCCGGTCAAAGTTCAAAAACCACACACAAAAAGGCCACCCGAAGCTTCACGGGCGACCTTTAGGTTTTGCATAGAGAATGGTTATTTATGCTGCGGGTTTTTCGGGTCTGTTTTCACGCTTTTCCTGCATACGCTCGCGCTTCGCCTGCTGACGTTCACGATACTGTTCACGACGTTCCTTCATTTTTTCAAGGCGGGCCTGACGTTGTTCGGGAGTCAGATCCTTTTCGTTCTGTGCATCCCGGCGGTCTTCCCGGCGGTCGCGAACATCTTCTTGTTTATCCCGACGATCTTCTTTGCGGTCACGGACATCTTCCTTGCGATCACGACGATCTTCCATACGGTCTCTTTTGCCATTGTCCCCATCCGCTGCATCGCGGCGGTCTTCAAGGCGATCCCGTCTGTCTTCCATTCGGTCGCGCTTATCCTCGCGTTTATCCCGCACATCTTCTTTGCGGTCGCGGCGATCTTCACGCTGATCGCGGTTCATGCGGTCACGTCCTCCGTGCTCTCCACTACGATCGCCACCACGCTCCATGCGTTGGCCACCACCGTTTCCACCGCGACCTCCACCGCCGGGGCCTTTTGCTTCTGCCAACGTTGCTGCGCCCAAAACCATCAATGCGATTCCTGCGATTCTTACTGTTGCTTTCATGTTCTGCCTCCGTTGTTTATGGGTTATGCGTTGTTAAACCAAACCAACAAAAAAAGGTTCCGCAGTTTTTCTAAAAAATGCAGCATGAAAAAACATGATGCCCGAGCACGAAAAAACCGGCCGCGCTTTCGCACGGCCGGCTTTGGATGAGGAAGGAAATGGTTATTCACTGTCCTGATTCTTAAATTTTCCCTGGCCGTTTCTCCGACCTTCGCCCTGCTGCCTACGATTGCCTTTTTCATCCTTCATTTTTTCTTCGCGCTGCTTACGTTGCTTCTCCATCATTTCGCGGCGCTGTTGCATCATCCTATTGCGTTTACCCTGCATTTTTTCACGCATCTGCTGACGTTCATGATGACTCATATGCTGGAATTTTTTATATTTTCCGCCCATACGGGAACGATCTGCTTTGGGCATTTTTTTAAACCGTTGCTGATTGTCCCGAATACGCTCACGTTCTTCTTCCGGTTTGCGATCAAACCGTTTTTTACGTTCACGGAGTTTTTCGAGCTGCTCCGGGGTCATGTTTTCCATGCGCTTGCGGAATTCCGCCCGCTCAGCCTCGGACATATTTTTCCAACGTTCGGAATTGCTGTTTCCGAAGCAAATGGAGGCCACCATCAAACCAAATAGAATAATATGAAGTTTATGTATTTTCATGGTTCATCAATTCACAGCTAAGGCTTCGATCACATCCAGGTCTTCATAAAATTCGAGATTTTCGAGCAGCTCGATATCCTCCAGAAGATCTAGGTTGGCAATAATCATTTCATCCGTAATTTCCTGGGCGGGCTGCACATCGGCCACCTGCACGGACTCTTCAATTCCGGAAAATCGAACCAGATAAGCTCCGGTCAGCAATATGCCGAGCCCCGCCGCAATGGCGGCCGACATCCACCGCCGCCGGTGCGCCGGGAATTTGATCATCTTATCCTCAGTCGAAGGTGCCGCGGCTTCCGTCCGCACCTGCTTCAGGATCTGCGCCGTAAAATCGGCACGAACTTTCGGTGGTTCCGGATAATTTCCGGTTACCCCCCAGAGCTTGCACTCCTCAGCCCAAAGTTTTCGGCAGGTTTCGCACGAGTCCAGATGCTGATCCATCGCTTTGATGTCAGCATCCGAAAGGCTGTTCACCAGTCGATCGCCCATTTTCAGTTGTGTTTTGTGGCAGTTCATTGCACCGCCTCCTGTCTCTTTATGGTTTAACCACGGGTACCCTCAAAGGTTCCGCCGCTCAGACCACTTTTTTTAGTTTTTCACGTAAATTTGTTTTGGCCCGATTCAACAGCGATTTGATCGCCTTGGTCGAGCATTCCATTCGTTTTGCAATTTCCTCGTAGGAACACTGTTCATAGCGCGCCAGAATAAAGGCCTCTCGCTGATTCTCCGGGAGGGAATCGACCCCATTTTTCACCGCCTCAGCCAGCTCAGTATACATCATCGCGTTCGCCGGCGTTGGGTTTCCAGTGTCTGAAAGTTGCTGCATGGTGTCCGCGTGCTCATCGTCATCATTCTTCAAAAGCATCGGCCGGCGCGATTTTTTGGCCATCGCATTATAGCAGGTATTCCGGCAGATCGTATGTAGCCAGGTCGTAAACTGCGCCGTGGGTTTATAATTATCCTTTGCCTTATAGACCCGGATAAAAATTTCCTGCGCCACGTCCTCGGCCTCGTCCGAGCCCTGCATAAAGCGCCAGACCAGATTCATGACCCGCTGTTTGTGCCGGTCCACCAGCACCTCGAAACAGAATTCATCGCCCGCCTGAAACCGCTTCATCAGCTCCCGGTCATCCAACTCCGTCACGGCGGATCGATTCAATTGTTTGGCTACAGCCTGCATACCTTGTGCTTCATTAAACACCCGTCACCTGAAAAGGTTCCGTAGAAATTTGATTTTTACATTCCATTCAACCCAATCAAAGCCGGTTTATTGCAAAAAACGATAATTCCAATGCCTGGAAATTTGCTTGTAAGTTTCCTTCAGTTCTTGAGAATCACTCTAGACAATTAAACAAGGAGTTTCCAATGATTGGAAAAATTAGTGCAGTTGTTTTCGGCCTCACGGTTCTTTCGGCATCTGCAGAGGATGTATCGCTCGAAAAAGATCTGATACCCCTCTTCCAACGATCCTGCGGCACCTGCCATGAACCCGACAGCGGAATCCGCGGCGCCATCAAGGACGGTGCCTTTTTTAACACCAAGAAAGATATTCTGGGCAAAATCGGCGGAGCGATTGTGGCCGGAAATCCCGATGAGAGCGGACTGGTTAAGGTGCTGAAACACGAAGTCAAATTCGGAAAAAAAGAGATCGTGATGCCGCCAGCCGGCTCCGATGTCCCGGCCTTCACCAAAGAAGAGATTGAAAAGGTGGTGGCCTGGATTAAAGCCGGCGCCAAAGACAACTAGACCATTGCAGACGAGCGCT
Source organism: uncultured Verrucomicrobiota bacterium (assembly GCA_937141895.1). Lineage (GTDB taxonomy): Bacteria > Verrucomicrobiota > Kiritimatiellia > Kiritimatiellales > Pontiellaceae > Pontiella. The sequence continues at coordinate 2,562 of CAKZQV010000123.1, read as the reverse complement.
TCCAGCCGCATCGCATAGAATCCACAATACCTCAAACCGACAACGCGGCTGGAAGCCTGCGTCTACATTCTTTTTACCACCCGAAAAATTGATGGGCGGCTTTTTCCACTTCGGCATAGGTTTCCGGAATAAAACGGTGCGCCTGAATGCCCGAAGCGCGAGCCGCCTGAACATTTTCTTCTAAATCATCAATAAAAAAACACTGCTCTCCCGGAACGCCGAGTTCTTCCAGAGCCATTTCATAGATGCGCGGATCGGGCTTGCGAACCCCCATTCTGTAAGAAAAAAACAGGCCGGTGGTGCCTTCAAAATAACCGTTCCAATTGTTTTCAATCGCTCGGACATGATAGTCGGCGATATTACTCAGGGTGTAGACGTGGGCATCGGATTTCTTCGCCTTGTCGAACAGCCGGTTTCCGGTTTTGTTCAGGCTGAAGATTTCCTGCCAGATTTCATGCAGATTATCCGTGGTCCAGTTGAGCCCTTTGGCCTCGTTCAGATAGGCCACATACTCCTCCTCGCTCAACAGCCCTTTTTCGACCTCGTTATACATATGGTCGTCCATGGCCGTCTGCGCACTGACCGGCCGCCCGGCATCCTCGGCATAGGCCTGCAAAAGGCGGGGAAAATCAAAATTGGTGAGTACATTTCCGATATCGAATAAAAAAATTTTCATGAAACCACGCTTCCAGACCTTGGAAAAATCCGCAATCTATTTTTCGTTTGAATAAGACCTCGCAGAGGCGCAGAGCATGCAGAGAAATATAGGATAAAAGCTAAGCGAACTCTGCGAGGAAATAAAATATCCGTTCAGAACTGCTCGTTTTTACCGAGGTAGCGCCACTGGCCTTCGGGCAGATTACCGAGAACGATCTTTCCAACCCGAATGCGCTTGAGACCCACCACTTTTAGGCCGACCATCTCCACCATACGGCGAATCTGGCGTTTCTTTCCTTCTCGCAGAATGAAGCGGAGCTGGTCCTTATTCTGCCAAGAAACTTTGGCTGGTTTGAGGGCTTTGCCATCCAGTTCTAATCCATGATTCAAAAGCTTTAAACCTTCATCCGAAAGATCACCTTCCACCCGCACGAGATATTCTTTATCCACGTCGGAATCTTCGCCAATAATCCGACGGGCCACACGTCCATCCTGCGTCAATACCAGCAATCCCTGGGAATCAATATCGAGCCGGCCCGCCGGGGCCAAGCCGCGGAGCTGTCCATGATGGAATTTTCGCGGTGATCGATCTTCGCTCCACTGATTCGGACGGTCCAGCAGGTCGGACGCCGGGCGATGCCCATCTTCCGGTTGTGCAGAAACATAGCCGATCGGCTTATTGATCAGAAAAGTCGCCTGCTCCGCCTGCCACTTTTCAGCGGCTTCTGCCAATTCGATCTGAGCATCCGGCAGCACCTTCATGCCCAATTCGGATACGCGCTCCCCGTCAACGATGACGAGCCCGCGTTCAATATAGCGATCGGCCTCGCGACGCGAACATATGCCCCGCCCGGCCATAATTTTGGATAGTCGTTGTGGTTCCATATTATCTTTTCCAATAGCTGGGGAGGAACAGGATGAGCACGGTATAGAGTTCTAAACGACCGAGCAGCATGAAGAAAGTCAGGATCGCCTGACCCAGAGGTGAGATTTCGGCAAAATTCTGCGTCACCCCGACCGCATTCAAACCGGGGCCGATATTACCCAGCGTGGCCACCACCGATGTAAAGGCGGTCACTAGGTCAGGGGTAAAGAAGGTCATAACAATCGAGCCCACCGCAAAGATGGTCATGAAAATCGCGAAGAAGGCCGAAATGTGGGAGATAATTTCCTGCTCCACCGGTTTCCCGCCGAGTTTCATCTGAATGACAGCGGACGGGCGCATAAACAGCTTCAATTCGCGGAGCATTTTTTTGAACATGATGAAGACGCGGACAATTTTCATACCGCCGCCGGTTGAGCCGGCGCATCCGCCCATAAACATCATGGAAACGAGCAGCAATCGGCAGGCATCGGGCCACTGATCAAAGTCGGCCGTTCCAAATCCTGTGGTGGTAATAATGGAGGTCGCCGTGAATGCGGAATCACGGAAACAACGGGTAAAGGTGCCCCAATCATCCATCCAGATGTTAACGGTAAGAAAGAGCGTCGCACTAAGTAGGAAGATGGAATAAAAACGAAATTCCGGATCCTGGAAATAGCGCTTAGGCTTACCCGTCAACGCATAGTAGTGGAGCGAAAAGTTAACCCCGGCCAGAAACATGAAAACGGTAATAATGGTATCGATGATCGCAGAATCGTAAGCTCCGACACTGGCAGAGCGGGTGGAGAACCCACCCGTGGCCATCGTACCGAAGGCATGGCAAAACGAATCGAACCAATCCATGCCACCGACAAATTTAAGCAGTACGGCTTCCACCACGGTCATCAGGGCATAAACGCCCCAGAGCAACTTTGCGGTGGTGGCAATACGCGGCGTGAGACGATCCTTCGAAGGGCCCGGCATTTCGGCGCGATAGATCTGCATCCCGCCTACTCCAAGAAAAGGCAGAATAGCAACGCATA
>CAKZQV010000122.1 GCA_937141895.1 uncultured Verrucomicrobiota bacterium | reverse complement strand
GCGAAATCTGCGGATACCCATATTCATTGACCTCGTTTCAAAACCATCTGAAAAAACTGCGAAATCTGCGGATACCCATATTCATTGACTACGTTCTGTTTATGAATACTTATCCATAAATGAATTCTAAAATCTTTGATGTAATTGTGGTGGGAGCTGGTCATGCGGGATACGAAGCCGCGTTGGCTTCTGCCCGTCTTGGAGCGAAAACAGCTCTTATGACCATGGAAAAGGCTGCGCTTGGTCGTAGGAGCTGCAATCCTTCCATTGGAGGCATGGCAAAATCGCATATCGTGTGTGAACTGGATGCTTTGGGTGGTGAGTTGGCCCGAAATGCGGATTTCTCTGGTATTCAGTACAGAACCCTCAATTTGCGTAAAGGCCCAGCGGTTCAGGCCACCCGGGTACAAAACGATAAAGATGCTTTTCCGGCCCGTATACAGGCGGTTATTTCATCTCAGGACAATTTGGAAGTGATAGAAGCCACTGCGGGCCAAATATGGACCGAAAACGGAACGTTGCGCGGCGTTATCACCGAAGATAATGTCCACATTCCAGGAAAAACCGTGGTCATTGCCTCCGGAACCTTTCTTGGTGGGAAAATCCATGTGGGAGACCATAATCGCCCAGGTGGACGAGTCTTTGAGCCGGCAGCATACCAATTATCTGAATCTTTTCGCTCGCTTGGATTTAGACTTGGTCGGCTTAAAACCGGTACGCCGCCTAGACTACATAAAGATAGCGTCGACTATTCCAAACTTGAGCGTCAACCAGGGCTGGATCCGCCTCCATTATTCAGCCGTGAGGCCCGTAAACGTCGTGAGGCAGCAGAAATGTTCCACGTGGAACATTCTCCATCGGCTATAGAGCCCTGGCTGCCGGGATCTGATCAAATGGACTGCTGGCTGACCCATACGGTGGAAAAAACCCATCAGATTATAGAAGATAATCTTTCCCGAAGTGCCATGTATGGGGGGCATATCGATGCCACGGGCGTACGCTATTGTCCGTCGATTGAAGATAAAATCGTCAAATTCCGTGATAAAGACCAACATCATGTGTTCATCGAACCGGAAGGCCGAAATTGCGATACTCTGTATCCCAACGGTACCTCCAATAGTTTACCTGAGGACGTACAGAAAGAAATGATCCATTCCATCCCCGGAATGGAGAACGCGGTATTTACCCTGCCGGGATATGCCATTGAGTATGATTTCAGTGATCCTACCCAACTGTTCCATTCCCTGGAGACCAAATTGGTGGAGGGATTGTTTCTGGCCGGACAGATTAACGGGACTACTGGATATGAAGAGGCAGCAGGGCAGGGGTTTATGGCCGGAGTAAATGCAGCCCGGAAAGCACTGGGTATGGATACATTTGTATTGTTGCGTCACGAAGCATATATAGGTGTACTGATCGACGACCTGATCAGTAAGGGAACCGACGAACCCTACCGAATGTTCACGTCACGCGCTGCACATC
>CAKZQV010000121.1 GCA_937141895.1 uncultured Verrucomicrobiota bacterium | reverse complement strand
GCTCATCGCAGAGGGAGGAACCGTGCCATTTATTGCCCGCTACCGGAAGGAAGCACACGGCAATCTCGACGAAGTACAGATTTCTGATATTCAGGAAAAACTCTCCTACTACAACACATTGGATTCCCGCCGCCAAACCATTCTCAACTCCATCGAGGAACAGGGTAAACTGACGGATGATCTCCGGCTTAAAATTGAAGAATGCCAGTCCAAAACCGGTCTTAAAGACCTCTACCTGCCCTACAAACCCAAGCGCCGCACCCGCGCCATGATCGCCAAGGAAAAAGGCCTTGAACCGCTGGCCGACCTGATTCTCGCACAAGGCCCATCCGGCGACGTAGAAGCCGAAGCCGCAAAATTCTTCAACGAGGAAAAAGAAGTCCAAACCTTGGAAGATGCCCTGCAGGGCGCGCGCGATATTGTGGCGGAACAGATTGCGGAAAAAGCGGAAGTCCGCGCCCTGATTCGCGAGGCCTACTTTAAAACCGGGGAAATCATTTCACAGCCGGCCCTCTCTTCGGAAAAAGATGAAAATTCAAAATACAAAGACTACTTCGATTTTTCGCAGCCCATTGACGATATTCCCTCGCATCGTTACCTCGCCATTCGTCGCGGTGAAACGGAAGGCGTTCTGCGTCGGAAACTCACCATTGATGCCGACCCACAGATCGAACGCATGAAAGAACTGGCAAACGCGAATCCCGCTTCACCTTTTTTCCAGGAATTGGAAAAAGCGGTTCATGATGCCTACAAACGTCTGCTAACCACCAGTGTTGAAATCGACGTTTCCGTTGAAATGAAAATGAAGGCTGACCGCTCGGCCGTTGAGGTTTTTGCCAAAAACCTGCGTAACCTCCTGCTCGCCGCACCGTATGGCGAAAAGTCGGTCATCGGCATCGACCCTGGGCTGCGGACCGGATGCAAATGTGTTGCGCTCGACTCGACCGGAAAATATCTCGACACCATGACGATCTATCTCGGCCAGGGTGCCGAAAAAGAAAAGCAGGCTAAAATCAAGCTCTCTGAGTTCATTGAAAAATTTCCCCCGCTCGCCATTGCCGTCGGTAACGGAACTGCCGGTCGTGAAACCGAAGCCTTTGTAAAATCGCTACTTCAGGAAATGAAGAAAAATATTTCCGTCGTTTCCGTCAGCGAAGCCGGCGCCTCGGTCTACAGCGCCTCACCCATCGCCCGCGAAGAATTTCCTGACCTCGACCTCACCATCCGCGGCGCCATTTCAATTGCCCGCCGTCTTCAGGACCCGCTGGCCGAACTGGTGAAAGTGGATCCGAAATCCATCGGCGTCGGCCAATATCAGCACGACGTCTATCAACAACTGCTGAAAGACAAACTGGATGAAGTGGTCATCAGTTGCGTGAACCATGTCGGCGTTGAACTGAACACCTCCAGCGCCCCCCTGCTCTCCCGCGTGGCCGGTATCGGCGACAGCCTGGCCAAAAAGATCGTCGACTACCGCAACAAAAACGGCGCCTTTAAATCGCGCGAAGAACTGATGAAGGTGTCCGGCCTCGGACCTCGGGCGTTCGAACAGGCCGCCGGATTCCTCCGCGTGCGCGGCGGCGACAATCCACTCGACGCTTCCGCCGTCCATCCGGAGCGATACGCACTCGTTAAGCAGATTGCCAAAGATCTTGGCGAACCGTTGGAAAAGCTGGTCGGTAATGTGGACATCGTGAAGCAGATCAAGATTTCAAACTATATCTCCGAGGAGGTCGGTGAGCTGACCCTGAATGACATCATCGACGAACTTAACAAACCGGGTCGCGACCCGCGTGAACAATTCGAAGAAGTCGGTTTCCGCGAAGATGTCATGACGATGAATGATCTAAAAGAAGGCATGGAATTGAAAGGTATTGTCACGAATGTGACGGCCTTCGGCGCCTTTGTTGACATCGGCGTTCATCAGGACGGCCTCGTTCATATTTCCCAGTTGTCCGACCAATTTGTAAAAGATCCGGCCGACGTGGTGCAGGCCGGCGACCGCATCAGCGTCCGCGTGCTGGAAGTGGATATCCAACGCAAACGCATTTCGCTGTCGGCCAAAAAGAAGGATGCATCCAAAAGTTCCAATGATCGGACACGAAGTGAGGCTGGTCCAAAAGGACAGCAGCGTAGCGGCAAACCGCGGGGCAACCCAAAACAGAATCAGCGCCGGAACAACAATCAACAGCGCAATAACAAAGGCGGTCGCGACAACAAGCCTAACGGCTTCGTAAATAACCCGTTCGCCGATCTTTAATGTAGACGCGACGCCCCCGTCGCGTTCAGGCACGATAAGCTTAGCATATATAAAGCGACGAGGGCGTCGCGCCTACGTTCATAGCAACACCCCGGCCCGAACTTCAGCGGCGAGGTTGGGGCTTCCGCATTCGGCGATGACTTTGAGCGCAAACTCGAAGGCGGTGCCCGGCCCCTGACTGGTAATCAGATGACCGTCGACAACGACGATTTCATTCAGCGGCTGAATATGCGAGGGCAGTTTTTGTTCAACGCCGGGATAGCAGGTAAATCTTTTACCCTCCAGCACACCGGCTTCATTCAGCGCCAGTGCCGCCGCGCAGATGCAACCGAACCATTTTCCGGCTGCGTCGAAATCTTTCAGCGCCTGCTGCACACCGGCATGGGCCATAAAGGCCTCCGTTCCGCCGAATCCGCCGGGAAGCAGCAGGATATCAAATTCATTGAAATTGATTTCATCCCACGTCGTATCACCCACCAGTTTGACCTGCCGGGACGCCTCAATGATTCCAGGCGTCAGGCTGGCTACGGTGACGTTGAATTCGGCCCTGCGAAGGGTATCGATAATAATGACGGCTTCCATCTCTTCGGAGCCGTTGGCAATGGGTACCAGTACATTCATGATTCGTCCTCCGTGACTTTATTCTATGACTTTACGAAGTTCGTGCACCACCTGATCACGTAGATTAACCGCAATGGGTTCATCAAAAGTTTCCTGCAGGACTTCCGTTAGTTTTTCGCCTTTACAGACGACCACACCATTTACATTCATGATGTCTTCCGGAAGCTTGGTTCCAAGAAAGCAGAGTACGGAGTGGATCGGCAAATCGCCACATCCAGCGTCATCGATAAAGCTGACCAATTCTGCCGCCGCAGCCTTCACCTGTTTTAACGGTGGGCGTGACGGTTCTTTTCCGCCGGGAAAGACCAGCCGACCGTCTTTAAACTCCACAGAACCGCGCCAGTTTTTGGTTTCCACAACAAAGACGCCCGCCGGAGCCACAATGATATGGTCAAAATTCTGTTTACCGCCTCGAAGCCGCAAGCCGTTAAAAACGGTGTATTCAGCCGCAAGAAAGGCCAGCTCGTGTGCCACCCACTCTTCGCCTTTGGCCCCTTTAAGAAAGTTACCCAGACGTCGATCGCCCCACGCCAGCAATAGGGCCGTAGCCCCGGCAACGAGGAAGAATAGTACGCCGACGGTTGAGACACTCAAATAGGGTTTCGGAAACCATGCGCGAAGTAGATAACCAGTGATCAGGCAGATCACCAACAACGGCCAGAATGCCCGCAACAGGCCGAGAACACGCGGTGCTTCACCCGGACTTCCATAGACCCGGGCAAAATTTGCGCTGAGTGATTCATTGGGATTTTCCATACCTTGGAACCATATGTGATGAGCCAGATGGACGCAACCGCCGATCTGATTAAGTCGCTTTTTTACTGCCTGAACCGTCAATTCGTCGTATATGGAAATGAACGACTAATGATTGAAGGATTTAACGATGGGCAATGGAACCTGCTGTACACCGGGCAAAAAAAGATGTAAATGCGACGAAGAAGATCTCAGCAAACCCTTCGAGCGAATTTCGACCGGCTCGACGGAGAATATGGTCCGACTGGATGGAGGCCCCTTCCTGATGGGCACGAATGAAACCATCGGCTATCCGGATGACGGAGAGGGTCCGGTTCGCGAGATCACCCTAGACCCTTTTTATATCGATCAATATGCAGTGACCAATTCCGACTTTCAGAAATTCACCGAAGCTACCCAGTACAAAACCGATGCTGAGAAATTCGGTTATTCCTATGTTTTTCATCTCTTACTTCCACCCAGCCTGAAACGTACACTCGATCTTCTGGGACGCACGGTGATCGGCCTGGAATGGTGGTACAACGTGGAAGGTGCCGACTGGGCGCACCCATTTGGCCCCGAATCCAGTTTCCAGGGATTGGAAAAACACCCGGTCACCCATGTCTCGTACCGCGACGCCCTCGCCTACTGCGAATGGGCAGGAAAACGCCTGCCGACCGAGGCCGAAGTGGAATATGCCGCGCGCGGCGGACTCGAAGGTAAACGCTATGCCTGGGGCGATGAATTTCGGCCGGATGGCAAACATAAGTGCAACATTTTCCAGGGCAAGTTTCCGGAATACAATTCAGGCGAAGATGGTTTCATTGGCACCGCGCCGGTGGATGCCTTCGAACCCAACGGCTATGGGCTATACAACATGGCGGGCAATGTCTGGGAATGGGTCTTCGACGGGTGGAGCCCTGATTTCCACATCGATGGACCGCGAAAAAACCCAACGGGTCCTGAAACCGGTGACCGCCGCGTCAACCGCGGCGGCTCCTACCTCTGCCACGACTCCTACTGCAACCGCTACCGGGTTGCGGCAAGAACCTCGAATACACCCGATTCTTCAACAGGGAATCTGGGTTTCCGCTGTGTCAGGGATGTTTAAAAAAGTTCGTAGTCCCTGCTTTAGTCCCCCACCGGGCAAGCCGGTTTTTTCATGCATTAGACTTCTATCGCCAATTGTAGGGCTGGAATGGTTGAGCTTGCGAAATCTTCCAGCCCCCC
>CAKZQV010000120.1 GCA_937141895.1 uncultured Verrucomicrobiota bacterium | reverse complement strand
AATCGCGCAATTGCTCACCATCTTTATAGTCGGGGTTGTGCGAGCGAAACAGCTTCACTTTGCCACTATCAGCAATTTGTCGATGAGCGTGAAAGATAACCGACGCCATGCGCCCTTTGTGATATTCATTGGGGCCGTATACGTTGAAAAACTTCAGACCGGCCCAGAAAAATGGTTTCTTCTTCTGGCTTAGCGCCCAGCGATCGAATTCGTTCTTCGATTCACCATACGGGTTGAGCGGGCACAGCTGGTCAACCAGGTCGTGACGATCTTCATAGCCATGCTCTCCTAACCCGTAGGTTGCGGCTGAAGAGGCGTAAACCAGGGGAATACCGTATTGCACGCAGCGATTCCAAATATCTTTGGAGTACTGCACGTTCAATTTGTCAAAAATGGATTTATCAAACTCCGTCGTATCAGTCCGTGCACCTATGTGCAGAATGAATTGCACACGGTTTTCATTGGTGTCGAGCCAGTCTAAAAAACGATCGCGCTCAACTTTTTCGGTAAAAGACTTGTTTTTGTAGTTGGCCGCTTTTTGCGGTGTCTGGAATTCGTCTACCAACACCAGATCCCGATATCCTTCCCGGTTGAGGTGACCGACTAAACAGCTTCCAATAAATCCTGCAGCACCTGTGATTACAATCATTTTATATCTTTTTAACGCGGTCCAAAGGTATCGTTTTAAAGTATTAACCGCTCAATAACCCGTATATTTGCAGCCTCAATGGAACGAAAGAAAATTGTATATGTCACCCGCCGGGAGCGGTTCAACGCCGCCCACAAATTGTGGAATCCTGAATGGGATGAAGAAAAGAATAAGGACGTTTTCGGAAAATGTGCCAATCCCAATTGGCATGGACATAATTATGAGCTATTCGTGACGGTCAAAGGTGTTCCTTCAGAAGATACCGGTTACTGCATGGACCTGAAAGATTTGAGCGATGTACTCAACAAAAAGGTTGTGGATGTGTTCGATCACAAGAATGTGAACCTCGACGTTGAATGCATGAAAGGTAAATTGACATCTACAGAGAACATGGTGGTTGCTATCTGGGATTTGATTGAAAATTCTATTCGAGCCCTCGGATGCGAGCTTCACAAAGTAGAATTGAAAGAAACCGAAAACAACGGAGCGTCTTATTATGGCGAATAATGAACTTATGGAAGATCGAGTAAAACTGAAAGAAGACGGTTATGAACGCGTGGAGTATTTCGACGAGAATAGTCTCGGCGATATGTCTGAGTCGTACCGAAAGATCATTGAGCGTTTGGGCGAAGATGTCAATCGCGATGGATTATTGAAAACTCCAGAGCGTGCGGCGAAGGCCATGCAATACATGACACATGGATACGACCAGGATCCGGCAGAGATACTGCGTTCGGCTATGTTTCGCGAAGAATACAGCCAAATGGTGGTTGTAAAGGATATTGAGATGTATTCGCTTTGTGAACATCACATGTTGCCGTTTTTCGGCAAAGCCCACGTAGCGTACATTCCAAACGGACGCATTGTTGGTCTCAGTAAATTGCCCCGGGTTGTTGACGCATTTTCCCGCCGACTGCAAGTGCAGGAGCGGCTTACCAATCAAATTCGAGATTGTATCGAAGAAACACTACAGCCACTCGGAGTAGGAGTAGTCATTGAGGCCACGCACATGTGCATGGCCATGAGGGGAGTTCAGAAACAAAACTCGATCACGACGACATCGGCGTTTACTGGCGAATTTTTAAAAGAAAGAACGCGCAACGAATTCATATCTTTGATGTCATCTAACTTACATTAATCAAATGGACAATAATTTTTTAAAAACACAGAGTCAGCAAGAGGCATTTGCGGAGCAACAGTCGTCGTCGCTCGCCAAAAATTTCATGTCGAGCGTGTTCACATACATGACCGGTGCATTAACTGTGACCGGTCTTGTGGCCTGGTCTATTGGTACGGATCCATCA
>CAKZQV010000119.1 GCA_937141895.1 uncultured Verrucomicrobiota bacterium | reverse complement strand
AGAAAAGGTGGGAAGTTTGAAGGGGCAGGGAATTCATCCGCATCAATCTACCGCTCCACAAGCGAAGTAGGCCTAGGAAACATGGTATAGGAGTGCCGGAATATGACACAAATTATATTGAAGACGATGTTTGTTGGCCTTTTGGTCGTAATGACCAGTATGCCGTCCGTGGCCGCTGAATCGGTGATGAAAGATGCGAAATGGATTCAGCTGGATGGTGATCCTCGTCCGGACTCCCCCTTGATTGAGCGAATGTATAAAAGGAAGCAGAAGCGCAAAGCCTTTCCTGCCCCGCTGATGCGCCGCGAGTTTGCGGTGTCAAAAAACGTAAAGCAGGCCACGGCCTATGTCTGTGGGTTGGGGTATTTTGAGCTTTATCTGAATGGGGCCAAGGTCGGTGATCATGTACTGGATCCAGTGCAAACTTCCTATGATGTACGCGCGGCTTATGTCACGTTGGATATTACGAAGCAGTTACACACCGGGGACAATGCCGTGGGATTGATGCTGGGGAACGGGTTTTATGGCCAGAACACGGCCTTGGGCGGAAATCTGGCCTATGGAAAGCCGCTCGCGATCGCTTTGCTTGAAATTGAATATGCGAACGGCAAAAAAGAAACCATGATGACGGATGGGTCTTGGAAAGCGACCACCGGGCCGATTCTCTTTGATAATGTCTATGTGGGCGAAAGCTATGATGCGCGGCTGGAAATGCCCGGCTGGAGCAAGGCCGGATTCAACGATTCTAAATGGGCGCCCGTTAAAGAAATAAAGTCGCCGACGAAAAAGCTGATTCCGCAACGGCAGCAGCCGATGAAAAAAATCAAGCCCATTGAACCCATTGCAATTTTCCCAGCGAAAGACGGTGCGTGGATTCTGGATATGGGCGTCAATATGACCGGTTGGCTCCAAATTCGGGTGAAGGAAGAGCGTGGGACGCGGATCAACATGCGTTTTGCGGAGCTGCTTATGCCGGATGGGAAAATGATTGATACCGCGTCAACCGGCGTTCGCGTGACCGGGGGCGATCAAACCGAGATTTATGTCTGCAAAGGCGGCGGAATTGAAACGTGGGAACCGCGTTTTACCTATCATGGATTCCGCTACGTGCAGATCGAAGGATTGAGCAAAAAACCCAAGCTGGAAGATTTTACCGGATGGCTCATTCGCACGGCGGCGGATCGGCTTTCCACCTTCGAGTGTTCGGATCCCTTGATGCAAAAGTTCTATGACGTCTCGATGTGGACGATTGAGTGCAATCTGCAGGGGATTCTCACGGATTGTCCGCATCGCGAAAAATGTGCGTGGATGGGCGATATGCATGCCGTTGGCGAAGCGACCATGCTGAATTATGATTTGAAGGAATTCTGGCGTAAGAGTTCGGCCGATATGGATACGGTTAAAGGCCGGGCCGGACCGCATAAAAATTCGAAGCTGCCGCGCGATCAACGAGTGCCCACTAATATTGGCGTCGGCAAACGACTCTGCCAGCAGGCGCGGCCGGATTGGGGCGTGGCGACGGTGTTGGTGCCGTGGTACAGCTATCTGTATTATGGCGACCGCCAGATTGTTCAGGATGCCTGGCCGCTCATGTCGGGCTGGATGGGTTTTATGGATGAATTTGCCCAGAAGGGTGGGATTGTGGAAGACGGCTATGGCGACTGGTGTCCGCCGGGTAGTAATAAGAATATCGATACGCCGAAGGCGCTGAGTTCTACGGCTTTTTACTACCAAGCACTCCAGGTTATGGGACGTATGGCGGAAGCACTGAACAAAACAGATGAAGCGGCACAATATCAGGTCGCCGCTGAGAAGGTGCGCGACGCTTTCAATAAGAAATTCTACAAATCCAAAACAGGAGATTACGGTTCGCAGACCGCAACCGTGATGGCCCTGCATCTTGGGCTGGTACCGGAGGATCTGCGAGACGCCGTTGCCAAGGCGCTTTCCGACCGGATTATGACCGTGAACAAGGGACACTATACGACAGGTATTCATGGACATCGCGGTTTATACACGGTGCTGAACGACGCCGGTTTTGGCGATGTCACCGATACCCTGTTGCATCAGACGACCTTTCCGAGTCTGGCGTTTTTGACCGAGACGCATGATCTGACCACGTGGCCCGAAGTGCCGTATGATTGGCCAAAAGGCGAGCGCTACCGAGCGAACTCCTTCAGCCATCCGATGCATAGCGGGTTTGCCGTCATGTTCCATGAGAGCATCGGCGGCATTCGTCCCGATCCGGAACATCCCGGATTTGAGCGAGTCATTATGAAACCCTGTTTTCTGAAAAGCCTAGACTGGGCGAAAGCGGAGCATCGAGCACCGCAGGGATTGATTTCCAGCCATTGGAAGCGGGAGGGAAAACTGATCGATTGGACGGTTGTTTTTCCGGAAGGAACGGATGGCGAACTTTGGCTTCCATCGGAGAGACAGGTTGACGGTGTGAAGATCAAACGTGCTCGAAAAGAGGGTCGGTGGACGATTTATGAGCTCCCGCCGGGCACTCACGATCTAAAGGTATCCAGTGTCAGCTTGGCGCATTGAGAAATGGGGGAAAATGAAAAAGCTTCGAATCCATGAACGCGATAATGTGGCGGTGGTGATCGCTGACGGCGGTGCGATTCCAACGGGCCATAAGGTGACGCTGGAGGCGATTGCCGAAGGCGCGGACATTATTAAATATGGATTCCGGATCGGGATCGCGACGGCGAACATTGCGGACGGTGACTGGGTTCA